>NZ_JBFBAD010000020.1:0-105735 GCF_040682075.1 Actinoplanes sp. NPDC051411
GAGGCCGCCCGCTCGGAGGCCGGCCGCTCGGAGGCCGGCCGCTCGGAGGCCGCCCGCTCGGAGGCCGGCCGCTCGGAGGCCGCCCGCTCGGAGGCGGGTGTCCGTCCGGGCTGGGCAAGCGTCAGCTTCCCGGGCGCGATCTGAGCAGTTGCCCGCTCCTCCCGCGTCGGCAGCGCGACCACCCGCTCCTCCCGCGTCGGCAGCGCGACCACCCGCTCCTCCCGCTTCGGTTGAGCGGCCGCCCGCTCCTCACCCGCCGGCCACGCACTCGCCCGCTCCCCATCCGCCAGCCACGTAGCCTCCCGCTCCTCACCCGCTGGCCGCGCACCCGCCCACTTCTCACCTCCCGGCCGCATAGCCGCCCGCGCCTCACCCGCCGCCCGCGCCTCACCCGCCGCCCGCGCCTCAGCCGCCGCCCGCGCCTCAGCCGCCGGCCGCGCGGGTGCTCGTTCCTCCGTCGCCGGCCGGGCCGAGGTCCTCTCTTCCCAGGTCGGGAGGCGGAAGACCTCCGCGAGGCGGTCGGCCGGTTCGGGGTCGCCGGGGTCGGGGCGGGAGTGCAGCGGGATCACCGGGGCCAGGCGGGTCTCCGGGGTGAGGGCCAGCACCGGCGCGAGGGCGATGTCGGGGATCGGGTCGGTGTGGGGGGCGGACGGGCGGTCGGGGGTGCGTTCGTCGCCCCACGGGACCAGGCGTACCTGGTCGTCGGCCGAGCGGCCGCCGCCGGCCGCCGGGGTGACGACCGCTTCCGGGCCGAGCAGGCCCTGCACCCGGCTGAGCGCGCGATGGGCGCGTTCCCGCTCGGCTCCGGCGTCGCCCCAGAGGCCCGGTTGCAGCCCCAGGTGGACCAGCACCCCGTCGGGGATCAGCCGCAGCCGCACCAGGCCGGCGGTGGGCCGGGCCGGGGCGCCGCGGCGGGCGCCGGTGAGCCAGCCGTCGAGCTGCCAGCGGACCCGTTCGGCGATGGCGGCCGCGGTGAGGGTGCCGTCGTGCCGCCAGACCCGGTGGAGTTCCTGGCCGTCGGCGGTGACCGCCTCGATGCCGAGCCGGGTGCAGGCCAGGCCGTGGGCGGCCAGCTTCTCGTGCAGTCGTTCGGCGAGCACCCGCCCCGCGAACGCGGCCACGTCCACCCGTTCCAGCGGCTCGTCGTAGGTTTCGGAGACGTCGAGGTCGGGGGGCGGACGGCGTACGGAAAGAGGCCGGTTGTCGAGGCCGGCGGCGAGCCGGTGAGCCAAAGCACCGTCGAAGCCGAACCGGGTGATGACGTCCGCGGCCGGCAGGGCCGCGAAGTCGCCCAGCGTCCTGACGCCGAGCCGGGTCAGCAGGTCGGTCAGCTCGGGCCGCTCCAGAGCCTCGATCGTCATCCCGGCCAGGAACCGCGGCGTCTCTCCCGGCCCGATCACCAGCCCGTCCCGCGCCGCCAGCCCGGCCGCGAACACCCCGTCGGCGATCCCGACCTGGCTCTCCACGGAACATGCCTCGGCGACCTGCTCGACGATCCGCTCGGCCGCGGCCTCTTCGCCGCCGAAATAGCGGGCCGGGCCGCGGGCCGCCAGCGCACAGGTCCCCGGCCGGATCACCTCGACCCCGACCGCAACCTCTTCGACGGCCGCGACGACCGGTTCGAACGCCCGCGCATCCCGCGCGGGATCATGCTCGACCACAACCAGCTGCGGGCACCGGCTCTGCGCCTCACGGCGCCGCAACCCACGGCGTACGCCTTCCAGCCGCGCCACCTCCGAACAGGCCACCACCCGGTTCCCGTGCAACACCACGACCGGCCCGGAAGCACCGACCCCGTCCACGATCTCGGCCGCGATGACCGGCCAGTCCGGACACCACACCAGAATCGTCCGCCCGGCCGCGCCGCTCACCCCGCCACCGCCGCCCGGCCGGTGGCCGTGATCGCCTGTTGCGTTGTGTCCGGATCCGCGCCGCTCATCCCGGCCAGCGTGATCTGGCCGGTGGCCGCGCTCCCCCGTTGCGCCGTGTCCGGCCGGAAAGGACCGGCTACATCAAGAGCGGAAGCGAACGACCGGAAAGGACCGGTCACATCAAGAGCGGAAGCGAACGACTGGAAAGGACCGGCCGCGTCGAGCGGAAGTGAACGAAGCGAACGCCCGGCCTGTTGACCGGAAAGAACCGGCCCCGCCGAGTACCGAAGTGAACGCCCGACCCGGTGCGCGGAACGGACCAGTGAGAGAAGGCGCCGGACCGGATGCGGAAGGACGGGAGACGACCGCTCGGCAGTAGGAGTGAGCGCCATGGCCAGATGTTCCGGGCGGGCCACGCCGGCCGGCCGGCTCGTCGGCGTTGCTATGGGGTGACCGGTCGCACCCCAGTCCGTTGCGGGCGGGCTCTGACGTTGCTTCGCCGCTGTCCACACCCGACGACTCGGCCCACCGCCATCCCCGGCCGGACGCCGACGCGGCGGCTCGGCGGAGGCCGGGTGGCCGGCGGGACGAGCCAAGAGCCGGAGAGCCGGATCGGCAGCTGGGCGGTCGACCACCGCGCGAAGACCACCAGGCGAGAAGCGGACGGAACGAGCCAGGGCCCGGAAAGCCGGATCGGCAGCTGGGGGGACGGAGGCGGGCGAGACCGCGCGGAGGCCCCGGGGTGGGGTCTCGGCGGGGGTGGGCTGGAAAGAGTCGGGGGTGGGCGGGGACTGGCCGGTGGTGGGCGGGAGGGATGGCGGCCGGTGGGTGAGGCCGGGCATCCAGAGGGTGATCTCCTTGGGGCGGGCGGCGGCGCCGCGGCCTCGGGCGAGGATGGTGACCTCGCGGCGGCGGAGGCGGCCCCGGCCCAGGGAGAGGCCCTCCCAGCGGGAGGCGGTGACCTGCAGGGTGACGTCGGCGCCCGGCCACGGGCCGAAGGGCATCAGCACGCTGCCGCGCTGGCGGGCCCGGGCGACCAGGCGGTCGGCGATGGTGGGGGCGACCTGGCCGGGGATGGCGGTGACGACCACGTCGACCCCGTCGATCAGGGCGGCGATGACGGTGGGCCAGTCGGGGCCGGGGTCGGGCACCAGGGCGAGCCGGTCGAGGTCGATGCCGCTCTCCTGGGCGGCCAGCGCGCCCAGCGACGGGATGCCGACCACCGCGCACCACGAGCCCGACCGGGAGGCCTCGGCCAGCAGCGCCAGCAGCAGGGAGGTCGAGCCGCCGGCCGGTGCGGACCGGCCGGCCGCCACCGCGACGGTGCTTCCCCGGCGCAGGCCGCGGCCGGGCAGCAGGCCGCTCAGCTCGGGCACGACCGGCAACACCCGGTGTACGCCCGGCGCGTCGTGCTCGCCGGCCGGCCGAACCAGCTCGGCCAGGGCGGCCGCACCGCTGATCATGCGTCCCGCCATCGTTCCCCGCTCGTGTAGCCGTGTCACCGCGCCGCCCGGCCGTGCCGAGGCCGCGGGCCGCACTCCGCGGCCTTCGAAGACAGGTCATCCGTGACCAGTCGTGAGGCATGCACGCGCAACGCCCGTCCCCCTCCGGCCGGGCGGTGCGAGTGTCCAAGGTTTGTCCTGTGCGATGCCCTGGGTCAGGCGGCCAGCGGAGGTTGATAGGTGAGGCCCAGTGAGGACTCGACGATCGCCACGAACTGTTCGGCGGCGCGCAGGAGGTCGTCGGCCTCGCGGGGGCTCACCACGCGGGGGATGCCGGCCTCGGCCGCGGCGCGCTTGGTGGCGCCCAGGGCGAAGTAGTTGGCCCAGTCGCCGAACTCGGGCGCGACCAGGACGAGCAGCGACCAGACGCTGGTCGCCTTGCTGCGCCGGGTCGGGGCGGCCGGGCGGGCGCGGGCCGCGAGCACGGCGGCGGCCGCGCGCAGGGCGGCCATGTGGGCCGCGGCGTAGCGCAGGCCGTCGGGGCGGGTGCGTGCCGCCTCGGACAGGCCCTGCCGGGCTATGCCGAGCAGCTGGGCCGGGGTGCGGTGCGGCAGCATGTGCGCCGGAACCGTGGGGGCCGCCACCTGAGCGGCCGCGGTCGGCGCATGCGCCAAGCCGGGGGCCGGCAGCAGGCCTGGCGCCGTGGAGCTCGCCATGGTCGTCTCTCCTCGCATATGTCGCATCCGACTTTGCTGGGCCGAACGAGATGAACTGCGAAGGGACTGCGGGGGAAGGGCGCAGTGCCCTGTGTTTCATCAACGTGCTTCAAACCGGGCGTGCTTCAAACCGGGCGTGCTTCAAACCGAGGAGCCGGCCGGGTGTGAAGCTTCCCCACACCACACCCGGCCGGACCTCGCCGGCGGGTCCGCCGCCCGCCACCCGGGGGTCGGGGGTAGCGGACGACGGTCCTGCCTTGTCTGAAGGCTCGAACCCGCGAATGCTCGAGCCTCGTGTGCGATGCTTCGCGGGCACCGCACCCGGAAGCCGTGCCGCGAAACACCGCCTCCGGAGTTAGAACACAGGTCCTAGACTTTCGAACATCCGTTCTAACTGAGAAGAAGACTAGCACTCGGGTACGACAAAAAAGCAACTACAACGTCTTCTCGAAGGCCAGCCGGTCGTAGGGCGAGGTGCCGTAGGGCGGGATCTCCCGATAACCGCTGCTCAGGTACAGCGCGATCGCCTCGGACAGCGCCGGATGCGTGCCCAGCCGCACCTCGCCGAGCCCGTCAGCGGCGATCGATGCCTCCACCGCGGAGAGCAACCGCCGCCCCAGCCCGAGCCCCCGCGCGTCCGGCGACACCCACAGATGCCGCACCTCCCCAAAAGAGGAGAAAGAAACCCAGGCCACGCACCCCACCGGACGCCCGTCCTCGCGCGCCACCAGGAAGGACGCGGTGGAACCGGGGGCGATCAGGGCCGACTCGTCATAGCCCTCGGGGAAGCGGACCGCCAGTTCGGCGGCGTAGGAACGCAGGCACTCCAGCGCCTCCGGCGAGGCGTCCGGGATCGCCGAAATCGTCACGGTCGCCTTTCGCAGCAGATGGCGCACCTGCGACTGCGCCGCCACCAACTCGTCGCGCTCCGCCTCGGACAGGGCCCCGAGCAGGACTTCCACACTGCGGCGCGATCGAGCGTCGAGCTCGGCCCTCTCCCGTACGCCCAAAGCGGTGAGCCTCGCGAAGCGTAGGCGGCCGTCCCCGGGGTGAGCACCCACCGTGACCAGGCCGTCTTTCTGCAGCGCCTGCAGCAGGCGGCTCAGGTAACCCGAGTCGAGGGCCAGCCGGGCCCGCAGTTCGCGCAGGTCGGCGCCGTCGCCGATCTCGAACAGCAGCCGGGCCTCGCGGAGCGGGCGGTCCTGGCCCAGGTAGTGGTCGTCGAGGGCGCCGATGCGCTGGGAGTAGTAGCGATTGAAGTCACGGACAGACTCGATCGGATCCACGACCGTCACACTACCGAAAGCCTCTGACCTAGGTCAGAGACTTTCCGGCTCGCTGCGACGGGTGCGCCAGGACCTCGGTGAGCTGGTGCAGGAGCACGCCGGCGACGAACGGCTTGGCGATGACCGCGGTGACCCCGGCCTCGAGGGCGAGGGTGTCCTGGAAGTCGAGCGAGCCGCTGACCACGACCACCGGGATGTGCTTCAACTCCGGATCCCGGCGAATCTCGCGGCACATCTGCAATCCGGTCATGTAGGGCATGTCGATGTCGGTGATCACGGCGTCCGGGTGGTGCTTGCGGACCGCGGCCAGGCCCTCCCGGCCGTCGGCGACCGCGATCACCTGGTGACCGGCATTACGGAGCGACCGGGTGACCAGCATCCGGATGTCCTCGTCGTCCTCCGCCGTCACCAGCACGGCCATTGCGGCCCACCGCCCCTTCATGATCCGGCCTTCATGATCCGGCCTTCGGGGTTTCAGTATCCGCCGTAAAAGCCTACAAAGCGGGCAAACGCCTTATCTGGTCGGCAACGATCTCAGCCGACAGGGTGACCATCGGCAGGCCGCCGCCCGGGTGGACCGAGCCGCCGACCAGGAAAAGCCCCGGCACCGGGCCACGATTGGCCGGGCGCGTCAGGCCGCCCGCGGTCCCGTAGATCGCTCCCCCGGGCGCGCCCGTCGCATCCGCCAGATCGGCCGGAGTTCGCGATTCGCGGAAAATCAGGCGGTCGCGCACATCGAGACCGCGCCGGGCCAGCACGGCGAGAACATGCTTTGCGTACGCGTCGGCCAGCCCCGGCCGCCGCCAGTCCACGGCCGACCACTCGGGCCCGTGGCGCGGAGCGTTGACCAGCACGAACCAGGCCTCGGTGCCCGGCGGGCGGACGGCCGGGTCGGTGGCGCGGGTGACGAAGACGGTGGGATCGGAGGCCGGGCGGGCCCGCCGCGACGCCGAGCCGAAGATCTCGTCGAACTCGGTGTCGTAGTAGTCCGGGAAGAAGACGGTGTGGTGGGCCAGCTCCGGGGTCTCGCCGCGGACCCCGAGCAGCAGGACGAAACCGGCCAGGCTGCGGTCGGCGAGCCGGGCCAGCCGGGGCGGGTCGGGCAGGAGGTCGCGGTAGACGTCGAGCGCGTCCGCGTCGGACACCACGATGTCGGCCGGGAGGTGCGCGCCTGAGGCGAGTCGCACCCCGCGCACCCGGCGGCCGGCCGACTTGGCGCCGCCGGTCGTCTCGATCCGCGCGACCTGGGAGTTGAGAACGATCTCCACTCCGAGGGCGGCGCAGCGGGCCGTCATCGCGGCGGCGAGGGTGCCCAGGCCGCCGGGCAGGTACCAGCCGCCGAAGGCGAGTTCGGCGTAGGGGATCGCCGCGAGCGCGGCCGGTGCCCGGCGGGGGTCGGCTCCGGTATAGGTGGCGTAGCGGTCGAGCAGCATCCGCAGGCGGGGATCACCGAGGTAACGCCGGCCCAGGCCGCGGAAGGACCGGCCCGGCGCGATCGCCCGCAGGTCGCCGAGCCGCCAGGAGAGGCCGGCCAGCGTGGCCGGGGTGACCGGGCGGCGCAGCACCGAACGCCAGGAGGCGTCCCAGATCCGTTCGGCTCGCTTCCAGAATTTTTCCCAGTCCTCGGCCGCGGCCGGGCCGAGCGCGGCCGCGATGCGCTCCCGGAAGACGTCATGATCGGACGAGGAGTCGAGGATCGTGCCGTCGTGGAAGACGTGCCGGACGACCGGGTCGAGCGGGACCGGCTCCAGATCCAGGCCCAGACCGTCGAAGACCTGGGGCAGCGTGAGCAGACTCGGGCCGGTGTCGAAGCGGAAGCCGTCCCGCTCGTAGACGCCGAGCTTGCCGCCGGTCGTGCCGGAGCGTTCGTGGATCACGACGTGATGCCCGGCCTGGGCGAGCCGGATCGCGACCGCCAGCCCGCCGACGCCCGCTCCGATCACGACGACCCGGTGCGGCCCGGTGGAGAACGCCGAAAAATTGTCGGACCCGGCTGCTTTACTCGCCCCACCCAGTTCAGGGCGGGGGCGGCCCGGGCCGGAGCGGTCTACGTGGGAACGATCCGAGCGGGAATGGTCGGGGCGGGACGAGCCGCGGGTCATACGGGTCGTCCTCTCCAGGTCAGGGTGCCGCGGCGGTGGAGCCGGAAGGAGCGGGCCACCAGCCACGCGAAGACCACTATCGCGGCCGGGTGCAGGAGGGCGTCGGGCCAGGGGCGGCCGCCGGTTGCGTGGGCGGTCACCGCGCGGCCGGTCACCCCGAGCGCATAGGCCGCCAGCGCGAGCAGTCCCAGGGCGACGTGTCCGGTCGCCAGGAATGCTGCGGTTGTCAAGGGCGGGGACGCGTACAGGAAAAGCAGCAGGACCACGACGGCGCCGGCGGCGGGTCGCGGACCGAAGGATGCCCAGAGCGACTTGGCGTAGCCGGCGGTGAGTTCCGGCCAGGTTTGGTACATCTCGCAGGTGGCGAAGCCGGAGCCGTCGGCCAGCGCGATGCGGCCGCCGGAGCGTTTGACCGCGCGGGCGAGGGCGATGTCTTCCAGGATGTCGTCGCGGACGGCGGCGTGGCCGCCCGCCTTGTGGTAGCCGGCCCGGTCGATGACCAGCCATTGGCCGCCGGCGGCGGCCAGTGCGGGGCGCGGGGAGCGTTCCATCGCGCGCAGCGGGAGGAACGTGAGCCAGGACCACTGCAGCAGTGGTTGGACGAGGCGTCCGGCGCCGGCTATGCGGGGGTACGGGGAGAGGAGCGTGACGTCCGCGCGGCGCAGCAGGGCGACCGCCGAAGCCACCGCGCCCTCGGCCAGCACCACGTCGGCGTCGACGAAGACCAGGACGTCGGCGTCGGGGGCCAGGTCGGCGAGCTGTTGGCAGGCGTGGGGTTTGCCGAGCCAGCCGGGCGGGAGCGGGGCGCCGGTGTGCAGGTGGACGCGGTCGCCGCCGATGGCGCGGACCAGGTCGGCGGTGCCGTCGGTCGAGCCGTCGTCCAGGGCATAGATTTGTCCGGATTGTCCAAGCAGCGACCGCAGGCACGGCGACAGACGATCGGCCTCATCGCGGAGCGGCAGGAGAATGGCGACCGTTTCATCCGTTTTGTCGAAACTGAGGCGCCGGAGAAGAGACGCATTGACAACGGTGTGGACGGTCAGGGCGATCCACGGCAGGAGCAGGAGCCAGATCACCGGAAGAACCTCAGTAAAGGCACCACGACCACGCCCATGAGCACGCCGCCCCAGGCCGCGGAAGCCGGGAGGCCCAGGAAGACGGCGTGGGCGAGCACGGACGAAGCGTACGTCCATAACCAGAGCGCGAGAATCGGCGCGTCACCCGGTCGCGGGGTCCGGATCGTCTCGCCGCCGAACCGGGCCAGCGCGACCATCAGGAGGATCGCGAAGCCGAGCCAGCCCAGGTAGTTGCCGATCGGCACGCCCGGGACGCCGGGCAGGGCCGGGGTGGGTGACCGCCAGGTCCAGTAGCCCTCGGCGACCATCTGCGGGTCGAGGAAGAGATCCCAGGCGGCGAGACCGACCGCCGCCAGAGCGATCTGCCCGGATTTTCGGGTCGTGAGGCGCAGCGCCGCCAACCAGGCCGGCCACGCCATCCAGGTCCAGGCGAGCGGAATGATCAGCGGGACGCCGAGCAGCTTCGGGCCGAGTTGTCCGGAATAGTCATAATGGCCGAACGGGAAGCCGGTGGCCACGCCGATCGCCTCGACCGCGAAGCCGCCGCCGGTGGCCGCGGCGATCAGAACCAGGCCCGATCCGCGCCACCAGGCGTGACTGACGGAAAGCACGTAACCCAGCACCACCGTCGCCACGGTCAGCCCGGCCCGGGCCCGGCCGTCGGTCAACGGGTAAGCGATCTGCACCAGCACCAGCACGCCGAGCAAGGCCCATGGGAGCCGCCGAACCATCAGATGCCGACGATGCCCGGCGAGTCCTCGACCGGCCGCTCGACCACCGGCAGTTCCCGCCCGAGGATCGCGAACGCGCGCTCGTCGCCCGGGAAGTGGAAATGGCGCAGCACGTCGACGAAGCCGAAGCGGCGGTAGAGCCGCCAGGCCCGCGACTTCTGCTCGTCGGCCTCGGGGGTGGACAGCAGCACGGTCTTGCCGTCGGCCATCGCCAGCAGCGCCCGCAGCTGACGCGCCCCGACCCCGTGCCCCTGGGCGGCCGGCCGCACGTGCAGCTCGACCACCTCGAAGCAGTCGGTCAGCCACTGCTCCCGCGCGTCGTCGGTGAGCGCCGACCGCACCTGGTCGTGCCACCACTGCCCGGGGCCCGAGGTGTAGCCGTAGCCGAACCCCGCCAGCCGGCCGTCGGTGGTCAGCGTGGCGACGGCCCGGAAGCCGGCGCGCCGCACGTGGGCGCCGATGTAGCCGCGGCGGGTCTGCAGCAGCTCCTGCCGGTAGCCCATCGCCTCGCCGTAGACCGCGACCACGTCGTCGAGCCGCCGCAGCAGGTCGTCCGGCTGCCACGCAACGAGCCTCATCGCTTCGCCTGTGTCCCTTCGTCTTCTTCCCCGAGCCAGCCCAGCACGCCCCGGTCGCCCTCGATGCGAAGGACGGCGAACCGGGCGAAGAGCTCCTCCGCATACCACCGATCGACCGGGGTACGCGCGATCACCGCACGGTGCTCCGGCTGACGGTACGCGAACCGGGTCAGGTCCGTCGCGTCCCGCCACAGGCTGACCGTGCCCTGCCAGCCGATCGGCGCCTCCCCGATGCCGAATCGCGCCAACAGCCCGGGGGCCGAAGCGAGCTCGGCCGCCACCGCAGGTATCGCCCGCCAGAAGGTCATCGCCCTCGACGGCCTCAACCGCGCGCGGGTCAGCGCCAGCACCATGCCGCCGGCATCGCGGGCCGCCCCGGACGGACGGAACGGCTCGACGCCGGACCAGCGCCCCCGGCTGACCAGCGGCTCCAACTCGACGCGGGCCGACGAGACCGCCACCCGGTCCCACCCGGAGAACCGGACATCCCGCTCGGCGACCGTCACCGCCGCATAGCGGGTCAGATCGGCGTCGCCGAGACCGAACGAATCACCCGTCCCGGTGCCGAGGAACTTCGCGAACCGGACGCCGGACGGCCGCCGCAGCCGTCCGAGCCCGATCAGCAGCATCGCCGCCGGCACCCGGCGCGGCGGCACCCGCCACACGTGCAGAGTGACCGGCATCGACGCTCAGGCCCCGAGGTAGCCGGCGCCGAACACCCAGGGCGCGATGTCGTTGATGAAGTCGTGCGGGAAACCGAGGCTGAACTCGGTCGCCTTCTCCAGCTCGGCCATCTGCGCGGAGGTGAGCTTCACGTCGGTCGCGCCCAGGTTGTCGCGGATCTGCTCGACGCTGCGCGCCCCCAGGATCGGGATGATCGACTCCGAGCGGTGCATCGTCCAGGCGATCGCGACCTGCGACGGCGTAGCGCCCACCGCATCGGCCACCGCCTGCACGGCCCGGGCCGCCGCGTGCGACTTCTCATCCAGGGTGGAGGGATCAAGGCGGGCCGATCCCGACAACGGCTGCGTGTATTTGCCCGACAACACACCACCGGCGAGCGGGCTCCACGCGGTCACCCCGAGCCCGAGCGCGGTCGCCATCGGCAGCAGCTCGCGCTCGATGTCGCGCATCAGCAGGCTGTAGGGCACCTGCAACCCGATGAACGGGCTCCAGCCGTGCCACTCGGCGAGCGCGTTGGCCCGCGACACGATCCAGGCCGGGGCGTCCGAGATGCCGACGTATAGCACCTTGCCGGCGCGTACGGCGTCGTCGAGCGCCCGCATCGTCTCCTCGATCGGGGTCGACGCGTCCCAGACGTGCACCCAGTAGACGTCCAGGTAGTCCGTACCGAGGCGGCGCAGGCTCGTCTCGAGCGAGGCCCGCAGGTTTTTCCGCGCGTTGCCGCCACCGTTGGGGTCGTTCTTGTCGCGGGTCGTCGTGTATTTGCTGGCCACCACGAACTGCTCGCGCCGCCCGGCCAGCAGCTGGCCGAGGATCTCCTCGCTCAGCCCGTTGCGGTAGTTGATGGCGGTGTCGATCGCGTTGCCGCCCGCTTCGGCGTAGACGTCGAGGATCCGCCGGCACTCCTCGACCGGGGCGCCGACACCGCCCTGCTCGCCGAAGGTCATCGCGCCGAGGATGACCTCGGCGACTCGGAGGCCGCTGTTGCCCAGGGTCCGATATCTCATTCCACAATGCCTACCGCAGCTTCGCTGCTCTTCCACAGCTCGGCGGCGAGATCTGCGTCGCTTGCGCGACCCTTCGGCGGTACGGCGTGGTGGCCCACGTAATAGGCGCCGTTGACCAGGTTTTCGGCCGGCGTGGTGAGCAACCACGCCAGCAACGCGCCCGCCTTCTCGGGCGTCACCAGAAAAGGCGCGAACCGGTAGAACAGGCGCAGCATGCCGCGGTCGCCGAAGTTGGTGCGCACCACACCGGGATGGAACGAGACGCTGAGCGTGTCGGGCCAGCGGCGGGCGGCCTCGGCGGCGAAGAGGATGTTGGCCGACTTGGCGGCGCCGTAGGCCGTCCAGGCTTTGTACGTCTTCGGATCGCCGGTGAAGTCGTGCGGGTCGGGCACGGCCCGGGTGTGCGCGTCCGAGGAGGTGCCGACGACGCGGGCGCCGCGCAACCGGTCGCGCAGCAGGTTGGTCAGGAGGAACGGCGCGAGGTGGTTGCTCTCGATCGTCGACTCCAGGCCGTCGGGGGTACGCCGGTAGCCCATGATGATGCCGCCCGCGTTGTTGGCGAGGGCGTCGATCCTCGGACAGGTCGCGAGGAGATGCGCGGCCAGCGCGCGTACGTCGGCCAGCCGATCGAAATCGGCCTGGAACCGGCCCGGCTCCCGGCCCTGCCCGGCCGCCCGGACCCGCTCGACCGCCGCCGACAGGCGGCCCGGATCGCGCCCGACCAGGACGATGTCGTCACCGGCGGCCGCCAGCTGCTCGGCCGCCGCGAGCCCGATTCCCGAGTTGCCGCCGGTAATCACGATTGTGCGTGTCATCGAAACCTATCCTGGCATCTGCACGTCGCCGCCGCCTTCCGGAATGGATGAGATGAGCACCGAGATCGAGATGCCGGCCGAGGTCGACAGCCCGGTTCGCCCGCACCTGCCCCGGCACGCGGTCAGCCGCTGGCTGCTGGCCCACCGGGTGGCGCCGGTCGGGCCGGAATCGACCGGTCAGAAGGGGCACGAGCAGTCGTGGTGGAAGGTCATGTGCCTGACCGGCGTCGACTACTTCTCGACTCTGTCCTACCTGCCCGGCATCGCCGCGCTGGCCGCCGGTGCGCTCTCCCCGCTGGCGACCCTGCTGATCGTCGGGCTGACCCTGCTCGGCATGCTGCCGATGTACCGCCGGGTCGCCCACGAGAGCCCGCACGGGCAGGGCTCGGTGGCGATGCTGGAAGACCTGCTGCCGTTCTGGCGGGGCAAGCTGTTCGTGCTGGTCCTGCTCGGTTTCGTGTGCACCTCGTGGATCATCACGATCACGCTCTCGGCGGCCGACGCGACCGTGCACATGTCAGAGAATCCGGTCCTCCCGGCGTTTCTGCACGGCCACGGCGTGCTGATCACCGTGATCCTGCTGCTGATCCTCTGCTTCGTCTTCCTGCTCGGCTTCAGCGAGGCGGTCGGCGTGGCGATCCCGCTGGTCGCGATCTTCCTGGTCCTCAACGCGGTGATCACCGTCGTCGGCGTCGTCGACGTTTTCACCACGCCGGGCGCCTTCTCCGGCTGGACATCCCGGCTGACCTCCGGCGGCAGTGTGTTCGGGCCGGCGATCCTGGCCTTCCCGGCCCTGGTGCTGGGCCTGTCCGGCTTCGAGACCGGGGTCAGCATGATGCCGCTGATCAAGGCGCCGGACATGGCGTCCCGCATCCGCAACACCCGCAAGCTGCTCACCACCGCCGCGGCGATCATGAGCGTCTACCTGATCGCGACCAGCTTCGTGACCACGATCCTGATCCCCAAGGCGGCGTTCCAGCCCGGCGGCGAGGCCAACGGCCGCGCCCTCGCCTACCTCGCCCACGAAAAGCTCGGCGAGGTCTTCGGCACGGTCTACGACATCAGCAGCATCCTGATCCTGTGGTTCGCGGGCGCCTCGGCGATGGCCGGCCTGATCAACATCGTGCCCCGCTACCTGCCCGGCTACGGCATGGCGCCCGAGTGGGGCCGGGCCGTGCGCCCGGTCGTGCTGGTCTACACCGCGATCAGCATCGGCATCACGCTGTTCTTCCGCGCCGACGTCAACGCGCAGGCCGGGGCCTACGCCACTGGCATCCTCGCGATGATGGTCTCCGGAGCGGTCGCGGTCTTCATCTCGGCGCTGCGCTCGAAAAACCGCGGCGCCGCTGCCGGCTTCGCGGTGCTCACCCTGATCCTGCTGTACGCCCTGGGCGACAACATCGTCGAGAAGCCGGACGGCATAGCGATCTCGGCCGTGTTCGTCGCCGGCATCATCCTGGTGTCGCTGGTGTCCCGGGTCTCCCGCACCACCGAACTGCGGGCCGACCGCATCGAGTTCGACGAGACGGCCCGCCGGTTCGTGACCGAGTCGATCGCCCACGACGGCCAGCTCAACATCATCTCCAACCGCCGCCAGGCCGGCGACGAGGCGGAATACTCGGCCAAGGAAGGCGAGCAGCGCGGCATGAACCCGGTGCCCGGCCAGGCCGACCTGCTGTTCCTGGAGATCGACGTGGTCGACCCGTCCGACTTCAGCGAGGTCCTGCACGTGCGCGGCCTCGAGGTCGCCGGCTATCGCATCCTGCGGGTCGGTTCGCCAGCCGCGCCCAACGCGATCGCGGCCGTGCTGCTGGCGCTGCGCGACGCGACCGGGGTGCTGCCACACTGCTACTTCGAGTGGGCCGAGGGCAGCCCGCTGATGCACCTGTTCCGCTATCTGCTGCTGGGCCGGGGCGACACCGCCCCGGTCGTCCGCGAGATCATCCGGAGCGGCGAGCCGTCACCGGACCGCCGCCCCCGAATCCACGTCGGCTAGCCCGTGCCTGTTCGCCGGGCCGTTCTTCACCACGGCGCCGCGGCGGCCCGGTTGCCGAACGCGGTGCAACTGCTCGGCGCCACCCTCGGTACGGCCGTCCTCGGCACGGTCTTCCCACACGCTGGGGCGGACCGGGGCGCACGCGACGCGTTCGGGCCGGCCGCGATCGTGCTTCTGGCTGCTGCACGCCAACGCCGTGCGGGAAAGAAGAGCCGTCGGGCGGTTTCCTCGTCAACCACGCGCGGTCGCGCCCGGCACGTTTCCGCACTGCTCGCATCTGGCCGCTTCAGTATCTGTTCCGAGTGCCTCGATGATTCCGGCCGCCGCCAGGAGGGATCACCGTCCTGGGCCAGGCTGAGGCTTTCGCGGTATGCGCCGATCAGCCTGGCGAGCCGCCGGCCATCCGTTCCTGGCCTGGTGGGAACTCGCTCGGTGCTGGTGTGTTCGTGGTCAACGGCCGTCGATTGATCCAAAGATGCCTGCTCACCAGCTCAAATACTTCGCTGAGCGGCTCCCCGCCACCTTCGTCTATGCCGGCATCGACGCCGAGGTCCGAGGCCTGTTCGCCGGAGTCCGGGGACGGCAGATCGCCGGCTGGTTCACACTGATCGCGTCATGCCGTTGGCCTCCGGCACGAGCGAGCAGCGCACCGCGTGGCGGGCTCTGGTCTCCACCCTCGAAACGATGCTGCGGCTGCAGCAGCACCGCGCCGGAACGTTGGTCGAACTGGCCGAATACCTCTACCGCCGCACGTCCGGGATGATCGGCAGCCTATCCCAGCTCGTCCGCGGCGCGGCCATCCTGGCGATCGAGGACGGCACCGAACAGATCACTCGCGACCTGCTCGACCAGATCCCCGTCGGCTACGCGGCCGAACGCGCCACCCCGACCGCGCTCAGGCAACGCGCCACGCCGGTCAAGCCGGTCGAGGCCAGCTATTCCGAAGCCGTCGAACTCGCCGCGCTCATCGGTTCCCTGCACTGGCAGCGTCTCGCGGCCGGCGGCCCCAGCGAGCAGCGCCGCTTCGCCGCTGAAGTCACCCCACGGCTGCGCGAGTCTGGCTACCGGCCCCGAGTGTCAAAGGACCCGATCGCCCACTGGATCGCCGACGACTCCTGGCGCCCGCCCATCCCGGCGCGAACCACCTACCGCGAGCAACGCGGATTCGGCGGCCAGAACATGCCCAGCCCCCACCAGCACAGCATCGACCGGCACGGGCGCAGCGCCCGCTGGTTCGACCGCAACCGCCTCGGCGGCCGCGGAATCCTCTACCACCGCCACGTCAGCTCCGTCCTCGCCCGCGAATGGTCCCGCCGCATGGACGTCTTCACCGACACCGTCGCAGCCAGCGCCGAGGCGACAGTCTTCGATGCCGCGAACGCCAACGGCATCGAGGTCGCCGACTACATCAGGCCCACGGCGGCGCAATCTGACTATCTCGACGCGGTTGTCGCGGGAGTCCCGGTCGGACCGAGCAGTTCTCGAGCAAGCTGACGAGCGCGCGATCAGGACGACCAAGGCCTCTTCGGCAGATGACACGATCGACAGTGACCTGGTGTTACTTGGATCTAGCCACCCAACGGAGCGTGACGATCTTCGATTCGTCCACCTGCGCCGTGAGCTGCGGAATCGGAACACCTGTGCGAACCGGCCCGAATCATCGACACAAGTTGTCGGCACGTTCAGTTACGATGTCCACTGCAAACAGAAGGACCCCGGGCGCCTCGCGCGCGGGCGACGGCGTCCGGGGCCAACTCCTTGATGTGGTGTCAGGACCATACCCCGAACTCACGCCTTGGCCTCAGCTACTCCGCCAAGGTGTGATCTTCGCTTGCCCAGCTCAGCGCCCCTGGGGCCCTCCTAACTGGTGGAGAGAATGGGGAGAGATGGCGACAGACCCTGCCGTCGAGACAGAGCGAGACGAGTACCTGTTGGCCCAGGTCCGCGAGGTTTTCGGTCGTGTGGTCTACAGCCACAAGACCCATGAGAAGCAGGCCGACCTGTGCTTCCGGAGGCATCGCCGCCAACAGGCTGCGCTTGTCGTCTTCACGGCGGCCAGCGCCGGCACGTTCCTCGCGGCGCTGCTTGGGAAACTCGTGAGCCCCCAGATCACTGGTCTCGTCACGTCGTTCATAGCCCTGATCGTCACGACGCTGACCCTCGCGACAAAGAGCTTCAAGCTGGGCGAAGAGGCTGAGGCGCACCGCGACATCGCCTCGCGCCTCTGGAACGTACGCGAGTCGTACCTGTCTCTGATCGCCGACATGATGTCCGGTGCGACGTCGGCATCCGATGCCCGTGAGCGTCGCGACAAGCTCCAGGAGGCCACGCGCGCGGCTTACGCCGAGGCGCCCAGGACCACATCCAAAGCATATGGCAAGGCGCAGGACGGGCTTAAGAACAACGAGGAATTGACGTTCACGTCACGCGAGATCGACCTCTTCCTCCCAGAGGCACTCCGGCTCAACAAGGGCGAGGTGGCCGCATGAAGGTGCCGGAGATCTTTGACGCCCTTCTCGAGAACCTGAAGGTTGGCAACGCCAGCACCACCATCGCCCTGCGTCGGGATCAGATCACCAAGGCCCTGAACAAGGATTTCAGGTCGGTTGAGGGATCCACCGCGAACCGGCTCATGGTGGGCTCCTACGGACGGCACACGGCGATCCGTGGGGTATCCGATCTCGACATGATCTACATCCTGCCGGCCAACCTTTGTTCCAGCTACAACAGCGAGACTGGGCCGGAGAGGATCCTCAACCGCGTCCGGGATGATCTGAAGGCTCGCTATCCCAACACCACGATCCGGGTCGACCAGTGCGTCGTGCGAGTGCAGTTCACCAGCAACAAGTTCAAATTCGAGGTTCAGCCGGCCTTCGAGAATGCTGACGGCAGCTTCGACTACCCGGACACGAAATCCAAGAGCTGGAAGGTCACCAAGCCGCGCCAAGAGATCACGGCGACCAAGAACTGCAACGATCGCACGTCGAAGAACATGCGCCACCTCGCTCGGATGGCGCGGGCGTGGAAGGACACGAACGGCGTGGTCATGGGCGGCCTGCTCATCGACACGCTGGTACATCGGTTTTTCTCGACCACCACCGAGTACGACGACAAAAGTTCTTCCTGGTTCGATTACATGGTCCGCGACTTCTTCGAGTTCCTCGCAGACGAGCCCGACCAGGACTACTACCTCGCACTGGGCAGCAACCAACGCGTGACGGTGAAGAGGCGGTTCCAGCCGAAAGCGACGAAGGCATACAACCGCTGCGTCGAGGCGATCGCCAACGAGGGCAAGGCATCTGCGAACAAGAAGCGGCGCGAGGTGTTCGGCAAGGCGGTTCCGCTCGAGGCCACCAAGTCCACCCGATCGTTCACAGACACGGAGGAATTCATCGAGAACTTGTTCCCCGTCGACATCGGTCATTCGGTGATGATCGACTGCGAGGTCACGCAGAACGGCTGGCGACCAACCCTGCTGCGAAGGATGCTCGGCGACGGGACTCCACTCCTCGCGAACAAGAGCCTCGACTTCAAGATCACCGAGTGCAGCGTCCCAAAGCCGTATGACGTGAAATGGAAGGTGCTGAACCGAGGGGACGAGGCCGAGCGCCGGAACAACATCCGCGGCCAGATCATCTCCTCGAACCGCCCCAGCGTGAGGCACGAGCGAACCGTCTTCCGCGGGCAGCACCTCGTCGAGTGCTACATCGTCAAGGACGGGATCGTGGTCGCACGGGACATCATCGACGTCCCGATCAGCTCCAACGGGGCATAGTGCTACAGGGGTGGTGATGATCGTCCTTGCCGGCGACCGTTTTGATCCTCGAATGGGTGACCCGGCAAAGGAAACCGCAAGATAGGCCCGGAGACTTCGACTCGTCGACCTCCGGGCCTACCTTGCGAGCCACTGGCCTACGCCTTGATTACTCGCAACCTGGAACCGGACGCGACAGCATCTCCATCTTTTCCGAGCGTCAACGCCGGCGGATATCCCAGCGGCACGTTCCAGTCGTCGTCCCCGGAAGGAGAGTTGCAGAGCGAGTATGGCCGGGCATCTGCATTCCTCCAGTTGAGCAGCCGCCGAAGCAGCGATGTAGTAGGCGGTCCCGCGGGACGGTGGCGGTGCGGTCGGTGGCCGGGGCAGCCGTCGGGCGGGTGTGGACGTCTCTGGGGTGGTGCGTCCGGGTGGTGGCGCGTGTGGTTGTGGGGGTTGGCCGCCCGTACGGAAAAGGTCCGCTCGCGGGAAGCGCGAGCAGACCTCGGAGCCGTTGGGCCCGGAACCGGGCACACCGTTGTGCCCGGCCCCGGAGATCAGCCCTTGCGGACGGCCTTGCGGTAGTCGCTGTTGAGCCGGCCGATCAGGGTGAGCGGGATGCCCTTGGGGCAGACCGTGGTGCACTCGCCGGCGTTGGTGCAGCCGCCGAAGCCGGCGTCGTCGTGGGCCTGGAGCATGTCGATGACGCGGCTGTCGCGTTCGGGCTGGCCCTGCGGCATCAGGCCGAGGTGGGCGACCTTGGCCGCGGTGAACAGCATCGCCGAGCCGTTCGGGCAGGCGGCGACGCAGGCGCCGCACCCGATGCAGGTGGCCGCCTCGAAGGCCAGGTCGGCGTCCTTCTTGGGCACCGGCGTCGAGTGGGCCTCGGGTGCCGCGCCGGTCGGGGCCGTGATGTAGCCGCCGGCCTGGATGATTTTGTCGAAGGCGCCGCGGTCGACGACCAGGTCTTTGATCACCGGGAACGCGCTCGCCCGCCACGGCTCGACGTCGATCACGTCGCCGTCCTTGAAGTGCCGCATGTGCAGCTGGCAGGTCGTGGTGGCCCGCTGCGGGCCGTGCGCGACGCCGTCGATGACCATGCTGCACATGCCGCAGATGCCCTCGCGGCAGTCGTGGTCGAACGCGACCGGGTCGTCACCGTCGAGGATCAGCTTCTCGTTGAGGACGTCGAGCATTTCGAGGAACGAGGCGTCGGGCGAGATGTCCTTGACGTCGTAGGTGACCATCTGACCGGAGGAAGCGGGGCCGTTCTGGCGCCACACCCTGACCTTGATGTCCATTACTTGTAGCTCCGCGTGCTCGGGTGGACGTACTCGAAGTCGAGGTCTTCCTTGTGCAGGGTCGGCTTGCCGTCGGCGCCGTAGTACTCCCACGCGGCGACGTAGCTGAACTCCTCGTCGTTGCGCAGGGCCTCGCCGTCCGGGGTCTGCGATTCGGCCCGGAAGTGGCCGCCGCACGACTCGCGCCGGTGCAGGGCGTCGATGCACATCAGCTCGGCCAGCTCGAAGAAGTCGGCGACGCGGCCGGCCTTTTCGAGGTTCTGGTTGAGCTGCTCGCCGGTGCCGGGCACCTTGACCCGCTGCCAGAACTCCTCTTTCAGGCCGCGGATCAGGCCGATCGCCTTGAGGAGGCCCTCTTCGGTGCGCTCCATGCCGCAGTACTCCCACATGATGTGGCCGAGTTCGCGGTGGAACGAGTCGACGGTTCGGTCGCCGTCGATGCTCAGGAGTTTCTGAAGTCGCTCTTGAACCGCCTCGCGCGCCTGCCTCACCGCTGCGTGATCCTGGTCGACCTTCTCGAACGGGCCGGCCGCCAAATAGTTGCTGATCGTGTTGGGCAGGACGAAGTACCCGTCGCCGAGACCCTGCATCAGCGCGGACGCGCCCAGGCGGTTGGCGCCGTGGTCGGAGAAGTTGGCCTCGCCGACCACGAACAGGCCCGGGATCGTCGACTGAAGGTCGTAGTCGACCCAGAGGCCGCCCATCGTGTAATGGACCGCCGGGTAGATGCGCATGGGCGTTTTGTAGGGGTCTTCGCCGGTGATGCGCTCGTACATTTCGAACAGATTGCCGTACTTTTCCGCTACGGCCTTCCGCCCGAGTCGTTTGATCGCATCGGCGAAGTCGAGGTAGACCCCCAGGCCGCCGGGGCCGACGCCGCGGCCCTCGTCGCAGACGTTCTTCGCGGCCCGGGAGGCGATGTCGCGGGGAACGAGGTTCCCGAAAGCCGGATAAATCCGTTCAAGGTAGTAATCACGGTCTTCTTCGGGGATGTCGCTCGGATTTCTCTTGTCCTCTTGGCTGAGAGGAACCCACACGCGACCGTCGTTGCGAAGCGACTCGCTCATCAGCGTCAGCTTCGACTGGTGCGTGCCCGACTCCGGGATGCACGTCGGGTGGATCTGGGTGTAGCACGGGTTCGCGAACAACGCCCCCTGGCGATGGGCCCGCCACGAAGCCGTGACGTTGCAGCCCTTGGCGTTGGTCGAGAGGAAGAAGACGTTGCCGTAGCCGCCGCTCGCGAGCACGACCGCGTCCGCCATCTCGGTCGTGATCTCGCCGCTGACCAGGTCGCGCACCACGATGCCGCGCGCCTTGCCGTCGACCACGATCAGCTCGAGCATCTCGTGGCGGGCGTTCATCTCGATGTTGCCCAGGCCGATCTGCCGCTCCATCGCCTGGTAGGCGCCGAGCAGCAGCTGCTGACCCGTTTGGCCCCGGGCGTAGAACGTGCGCGACACCTGGGTGCCGCCGAACGAGCGGTTGTCGAGCAGGCCGCCGTACTCGCGGGCGAACGGGACGCCCTGGGCCACGCACTGGTCGATGATGTTCACCGACACGCTGGCCAGGCGGTACACGTTGGACTCGCGGGCCCGGAAGTCGCCGCCCTTCACGGTGTCGTAGAAGAGGCGGTAGATCGAGTCGCCGTCGTTGCGGTAGTTCTTGGCCGCGTTGATGCCGCCCTGGGCCGCGATCGAGTGGGCGCGGCGCGGCGAGTCCTGATAGCAGTACGACTTGACGTGGTAACCGGCCTCGGCCAGGGTCGCCGCCGCGGAGCCGCCGGCCAGGCCGGTGCCGACCACGATCACGGTCAGCTTGCGGCGGTTGGCCGGGTTGACCAGCTTGGCACCGAACTGGCGGCGCTCCCAGCGGGTCTCGATCGGGCCGTCGGGGGCGGCGGTGTCGGCGATCGGGTCGCCTTCGTTCCAGAACTCGGTCATTTCACGATTCCCGTCAGAACGGCGAACGGCACGCTCAGGTAGCCGATGACCAGGACCAGGCTGAGGACCAGCGCGGTGGCCCGGGCGATGCGCTCGCCGCGCGGGCTCTGCTGGCCGAGGGTGCGGACGGCGCTGAACAGGCCGTGCCGCAGGTGGAAGCCGACCGCGACGATCGCGAGCGCGTAGAACAGGGTCACGTACCAACGGTGGGGGGCGAAGTCGGCGACCACGTTGCCGTACGGGTTGGCCTTGTCGCCGACCGGGTTGAGCGTGCCCGTGGTCAGGTCGAGGATGTGGAAGATCACGAAGAGCAGGATGATCACGCCGCCCCAGCGCATCGTGCGGGCGGCATAGCTGCCCTGCACCTTGGGCCGGTGCTTGTACTTGACCGGGCGGGCCTTGGCGGCGCGCCGGGCCAGGATCGTGGCGGCGGCGATGTGCCCGAGGACCGCGACCGTCAGCACGGTCCGCTGGATGTACAGGTACCAGGTCTTCGGCAGCAGCGGCTCGCCGATCGTGCGCAGCCAGGCCGCGTAGTGGTCGAACGTCGTCCCGCCGAAGAAGATCTTCAGGTTGCCGGCCATGTGCAGGTACAGGAAGAGCACCAGCAGGATGCCGGTCACGGCCATGAAAATCTTGAGCCCGACGCTGCTTCGGGTTCTTCTCCGCGCGGGGGCCGGGGCCTTCCGCACTGCTGTATCTACCGCCACTCCTTGGACGGTAGGAACCGCCGAGCGATTCGTCTAATGCATGATCAAAGGGGTAACGATAGCGATAGGCTATCCAGGTGCAGTTGCAACAACTTCGATACTTCCTCGCCGTCGCCGAGACCCGGCATTTCACCCAAGCTGCTGACAATCTGGGCGTCGCTCAGCCGACTCTCAGTAAGCAGATTCACACCCTCGAAGCGTCCCTCGGCGCGCCCCTCTTCGAACGCATCCGGGGCGCGGTCTCGCTCACCGTGGCCGGCGCGGCGCTGCTGCCGCTGGCCCAGCGGATGGTCGCCGACGCCGACGCGGCCCGCTCGGCGGTGTCCGACATCGTCGGGTTGCGGCGCGGCGAGGTGCGGCTCGGCGCCACCCCGAGCCTCTGCTCGTCGCTGGTGCCCGAGGTGCTGCGCACGTTCCGGGCCGAACACCCGGAGATCCAGCTCTACGTGATCGAGGGCAGCTCGCAGGACCTGATCGAGAACCTGCACGCCCACCGGCTCGACCTGGCCCTGGTCGTCCAGTCGTCACCGGACGATCTCCTAGACGCGAGGCCGGTGCTGCGGGAGAGCCTGGTCGTCGCCTCGCCGCTGTCCGCGCCGACACCGTACGAGCAGATCGCCCTGTCCGAACTGGAACACACCCCGCTGGTGATGTTCCGGGCCGGCTACGACATCCGCGGGGTCACCCTGGAAGCCTGCCGGATGGCCGGCTTCACCCCGAAGTTCGCGGTCGAGGGCGGCGAGATGGACGCGGTGCTCGCCTTCGTCGAGGCGGGCCTGGGGGTCGCGCTGGTGCCGAGCATGGTGCTGGTCAATCGTCCGCTGCTGCGGGCGACGCCGCTGGCGCCCCCGGGCATGCAGCGGACGATCGCCCTGGCCCACCGGAAACGGACGGTGCTTCCGCACGCGGCGGAGGCCCTCCGGGCGACTCTGCTCGCGCATATCGCGACCCAACAGCTCCCCTTGGGCGTACGGCCGTTGTAGCGACCGCCCCGATCGCCGGGCCACGCCGTTCGCGAGCGGTCAGCGGTGGGCCGAGTCGTCGTGCGCGGGATGCATGGGCCAGCGTGTCCCGTCCACCGACATTCCGCCGAACTGGAGCATCGGCGCGTTCGCGTTCGCGCTCGCCGGAACGGCGAACGGGGTCGCCGACACGTCGTCGAGCGCTTTGCGCTGGTCGTCGGTGAGCACCAGGTCCAGCGCCCGGATGTTGGTCTCCAACTGTTCCACCGTCCGAGCACCGATCAGTGTGGCGGTGACTCCCGGCCGCTGCTGCACCCAGGCCATCGCCATCGTGGCCGAGCTGACCCCGGCCGCGTCGGCCACCTCGTTCAGCGTGTCGATGATCGGATAGTGGCGGGGCTGCGGCAGGCCCAGCATGCCGGCCCGCCCGCCGTCCGCCGGGATCGGCCGCGAGCTCGAATATTTGCCCGACAAAAAACCGTTCTTGAGGGCGCCCCACGGAACCACGCCGACGCCGAAGGCCCGGGCCGCCGGGATTATCTCAGCCTCGCCGGTGCGCTCCAGCAACGAGTATTCCATTTGCATCGCGATGACCGGTTCCCAGTTCTTCATTTCGGCCAGCAGGCTCGCCTCGGCCACCTTCCAGCCCGGAAGGTTCGATATGCCGATGTACCGGATCTTGCCGGCGGCGACGAGGTCGTCGAGCGTACGGAGGGTCTCCTCCAGAGGAATCGCGGGCTGATAGTTGTCCAACCAGTAAGGGTCGTAATTGTTGAGCCAATAGATGTCGAGATAGTCGGTGCGCAGCCGGCGCAACGAGGCGTCCAGTTGCGCGATGATGCCCTTGCGCCCGGCGCCGCCGCCGTTCGGATCGCCCGGGTGCAGGTTGATGAAGAACTTGGAGCCGAGCACCAGCCGGTCACGGAGTTCCGGCCGCGCGGCGAGATAGTCTCCGACAATTTTCTCGGCGTGGCCGGAAGTGTAGCCGTTGGAGGTGTCGATGAAGTTGCCGCCGTGGTCGAGATAGGCCGACATAATGTCGGCGGATACCTCCGGTGAGGCGCCCCACCCCCAATCCTCGCCGAAGGTCATCGTGCCCAGGGCGAGAGAGCTGACACGCAATCCGGAACGGCCGAGCGAGACATACGAGTCGAGGGACATGTGCACTTCCTGAAATCCGATTGTTCGCTCTCTTGGCGAGCGACCTGAATCAAGCCTCGCGCGGTCGAACGGCGGCTCCTAGAACGATCCGATCAATGTGCTGCACAAAGCGGTCAGATAATCGTGTGGCATCATGAAGGCCGTGGGAAACGCCATGGAGGAGTTGCGTGCACTGATCCTCCGGTTGCACACCTCGCCCGGCCGGGGCTCCTGGCTACCGGGCATGCAGGTGGTCGCCCTGACCAAGGTCACTCAGCCGATCAGCTCGGTCACCGCGCCGACCCTGGCGCTGATCGCCGGCGGGGCCAAGTCGACGGTCCTGGCCGGGCGCGAGTTCCGGCACCGGACCGGCCAGTACCTCGTCACGACCCTGGCCCTGCCCGTGTCCGCCCACGTCACCCGGGCCGACCCGTTCCTCGCGTTCGGGCTGAGGCTGCGTCCCGAGCTCATTGTCGAGCTGCTGCCCGACGCCCCGGCCCGTCCTCCGGCCGCGCCCGGCCCGGGCATGGCGGTCGCCGACGCCGACGACGACCTGCTGGAGCCGGTGGTGCGGCTGCTGCGCCTGGTCGAGCGGCCGCGTGACTTCACGGTCCTCGCGCGGAGCGCCGAACGGGAGATCCACTGGCGGTTGCTGACCGGGCCGGCCGGCGACCTGGTCCAGCAGATCGGTCATGCCGACAGCCATGTCTCGCTCGTCGGCCGCGCGGTGCACTGGATAACCGATCATTTCGACCAGACGATCCGGATAGCCGATCTGGCCGGCCATGTCGGGGTCAGCGTGCCGACGCTCAACCGCCGTTTCCGGGCGACGACCGGGATGAGCCCGCTGCAATATCAGAAGCAGATCCGGCTGCAGCGGGCCCGGCTCCACCTCGCCGCGGCCCCGCGCGACGTCGCGGGGGCCGGCTTCGCGGTCGGCTACAACAGCCCGTCGCAGTTCAGCCGGGAATACCGGCGCATGTTCGGCAGCCCGCCGAGTGACGATGCGGGCCGGACGGTCGTCGAACCGGCCCGGTGACGCACGGTGGCGAATAGAGCAGGCGGGGGCGACTTTTCGGGCACTTGTCCACCAGGGGCTTTCCGATCGGTTCGGCGGATTTACGATCCTCGCTGTGCGTAACGGTGAGTTCGAGGATCCGCGGCTGGTGGAGGTTTACGACGCCGAGTTCGTGTGGGGGTGGGAGGACGACCTCTTCATGTCGGTGCTCGCCGAGCGGTCGGCCCGGCGGGTGGTCGATCTGGGGTGCGGGACCGGGCGGCTGGCGATCGCGATGGCTCAGGCCGGGCACGAGGTGACCGGGGTCGAGCCGGCGGCGGCGTCGCTCGAGGCGGCCCGGCGCAAGGCGGGGGCCGAGCGGGTGAAGTGGGTCCAGGGCGGCGCCGACAGGCTGCCCGCGCGAGCGTTCGACGCCGCGCTCATGACCAGTCACGTGGCGCAGTTCATCGTCGACGACGGCGAGTGGCGGGGCGCGCTGCGGGCCCTGCGCCGGTCGCTCGGCCAGGGCGGCCGGCTGATCTTCGACAGCCGTGATCCCGACTACGAGCGGTGGACGACGTGGAACCCGGTGGATTCCCGGCGCACTGTGGTGCTGCCCGGCGGTGAGGCGGTCGACGTCTGGGCCGAAGTGACCGATGAGACCGACCGGGTGGTCACGTTCACCGGGCACTATCTCTTCGGTGACGGGGAGGAGCGCACCAGCGAGTCGACCATGCGGTTCCGCAGCGAGCGGGAGATCCGGTCGAGTCTGGAGGCGGCCGGATTCGACGTGGACCGGATCTATGGTGGATGGTCGCGGGAGCCGGTCGGGCTCAGTGAGGACGGCGAATTGATTGTGGTCGCCGTAGTGCGACCCGTCAGTCGCTGAGCGTCAAAAATCTTGAATCAGGTCACATATTGGCAGAGTGCCAATCCGATGATCCTCATCGCCACGTATGGATATAGACGTAACGTTTTCTGACCTTGTTCGACCATGCGCAATCATGAGTTGACCTTAAGTGACGGGGGTGAGCGGCATGGCCGACATCTCAAGCCCAGACACAACGCCGCCGGCCGACTCGTGGAGCGGCGGGCAGCACCGCCCGCGCAACCAGTTCTGGCGGTGGATGCTCGCCGTGGTGATCGTGCTGATCCTGCTCGGCGCGGCCGGCGTCGGCGCGGTCCTGCTGCAGCGATCCGACTCCCCGCTCGTCGCGCCCAGCCCGTCGGCCACGACGAGCGCACCGTCCTGCCCGGACGCGAGCGTGCACGTCGCCGCCGCGCCCGACATCGCCCCGGTGATCCAGGAGGCCGCCCGCAAGCTCGCCCCGGCCGGCGCGGTCTGCGGCCCGGTCGCGGTCACCGCGGAGGAGCCGGCCGCGGTGGCGGCCGCCGCGAAGCAGCCGGACGTGTGGATCCCGTCCAGCTCGGCCTGGCTGAAGATGGCCACCAAGGCGTACGCGACCAAGGGTGACCCGATCGCGTACTCGCCCGTCCTGATCGCCGGCCCGAGCCCGATCGCGAGCCAGTTCATCAAGGACGGCAAAACCTCCTGGGCCGCGCTGACCGCCGGAGCGGCCTCGCACCAGCTGCCGGTGAGCATGGCCGACCCGCAGAAGAACACGGTCGGGCTGCTCTCGGTCTATGCCGAGCACGTGGCGATGGCCCGCACCACCCCGGACGCCGGCATCGCCCAGCTCCAGGCCCTCACGCTGCGCAGCCGTCTCGAGGACGCCGCGGCCGACCCGGCCCGCAAGCTGGCCCAGCTGACCACCGAGACCAGCGTTTCCGACGCGGCCTACCAGGCCGGCATCTTCCCGCTCACCGAGCAGCAGCTGGGCGCCTACCAGCACACCCGGCATCCGGTGTCGCTCACCGGGGCGCCGCCGGTCGACGGTCTGGTCGAGGCCGACTACCCGTTCCTGACCGTCAAGAAGGCCGGAAGCAAGACCACGCTGATCAACAAGCTGCGGGCGGCGATCACCAAGGCGTCGATCACCAAGGCCGGCTTCCGCACCGAGCCGCTCGAGGGCGCGCTGCCCCTGCCGGACAAGATCGACGACCTGGCCGGCCCGGCCCGGCAGTGGGTGCAGTACCGCACGCTCAACTTCCAGACGCTGCTGCTGATCGACACCTCCGGCTCGATGAACCTGCCGATCAAGGACAAGGCCGGGCACACCACGACCAAGGCCGCCCTGCTGCGGCAGTCCGGTGCGATCGCGGCCCAGCTGTTCGGCGAGGACACCAGCCTCGGCCTGTGGCTGTTCGGCACGCCGACCAACAACAGCCCGGCCCACCAGGAGGTCATCCCGCTCGGGCCGCTCGCCAGCCCGCTCGGCGACAACGGCAAGACCCGGCGCGACGTGCTGGCCGCCGCGATGGGCCAATACAAGGCGGTCACCAACGCGGGCACGCCGCTGTTCCAGAGCGTGCTGGACGGCGAGACAGCGATGCGGGAGGCGTCCAAGCCGGGCACGGTCACGCTGGTCATCGTGCTGACCGACGGCGACGACGGCGAGTCGAAGTACGCGATGTCGCAGGCCACCTTCCTGAAGAAGCTGGCCGCCCAGCGCGACCCGCGGCGCCCGGTGCCGATCATCGGGGTCGGCTACGGGCCGACCGCCGACATGAAGGCGCTCAACGCGATGGCCCAGGCCACCGGCGGCCAGGCGATCGCGGCGACCAACCCGGCCGACCTGGCCTCCGCGATGGCCCAGGCCTTCCTGGCCGCCCACCTGCAGCAGCAATAGACGCAGGAGTGCGGCAGGATCGCCGTGTGGCTGACGATGCCGAGCTGTTCGAGGGCCTGGACCAGATTCGCTGGGCCGAGATGACCGACGCCTACGGCACCGCGGAAGAGGTGCCCGGCGTTCTCCGTGACCTGGTGGACGCCGATCCGTTCACGCGGGCGACGGCCCGGCACCGCTTCGAGGGCGAGGTCCATCACCAGCTGGACGTCTACGAGTCCACGGTCGCTGCCGTCCCGTTCCTTCTGCGGATGGCTCAGCGTCCCGACGTGCCCGGCCGGGCCGCCGTGGTCCAGCTGCTGGCGTCGGTGGCCGGCGCGGACGAGCCCGGCCTCCTGCCCGGCCGGTCCGGCTTTCCGGCTGCGGCGACCGGGCTGGTGGCCGGGGCGTACGCCCTGTGGGTGCGGCTGCTCGAGGACCCCGATCCCTCGATACGGGAAGCAACCTGCCCGGCGCTGCTGGTGTGCGTCGATCGATCGGCCGAGGTGGCCGAGGCCCTGCTGGACCGGTTGGCCCGGGAACCGGACCCACGGGTGCTGACGGCGATCGTGCGGACCGCGACCGCGATGACCGCCGCCGGGCGACTGTCCGGGCTGGAGGACCGGCTGCGTCTGCTCGCCGGCCGCACCGCCGACCCGGTTCGCCGGTTGACCCTCCTGACCGCCTTGATCGAGTTGTCACCACCCGGTGCCCCGGAGCCGGCGTGGCCGGCGGCCGAGCTGATGCCGGTGGTGTCGGCGGCCTACCGGTCCGCGCCGGTGGAGGCGAAGCGGCCGCCCCTCGTCGACCGGTTGTCCGAGGCGTACGGCGACCGCGTCCCCGAGCGCGTGACGTTGCTGACCACCCTGCTGCGCGCGCCCGACCAGGTGCAACGGGCCGACGCGCTCTATCCCGCCCGGCGTCTGATCTGGAACTGGCGCGGCTCCTACGCCGAGCTGATCGCCCAGGTCGGCGAGCAGCTGCGCGACGAGCCGGCCGAGTTGTGGGAACCGGCGCTGCTGGTCCTGCAGAACTTGCGACGGCTCGGCGCGCCGGCGGCCGACGGCCTGGTCGCGCGCCTGACCGCCAGTCCGGTGCGCCCGTCCGGGAGCTCAACGCCGATCACCTGGCTCACCGGGACCGGCGGCGGCTCGTTCCGGGTCGGTGACGCGCTCAAGGTGCTGTGCGCGTCCGGGGACCCCCGCGCGGTGCCGATGGTGGCCACGATCCTGCGGGACGGGCCCCTGCCCGAGGACGCCGACACTCTCGTCTGGGGTCTGGTCGACCAGGTCACGCCGCTGGTTCCGCTGGTGGTGCGCGCCTTCCGGGAGCGCTCCCCCGGCGACCGGCAACGAGCCGGTCTGCTCCGCGCGCTGCGCCTGATCGGGCCGCCGGCCGCGGCGGTCCTGCCCGACCTGCTCACCGTGCCGGTGAGCAGAGACATGCTTCACGCGATCGACGCGATCGACGCCGGCCACCCGGCCACACGCCGGACGCTGCGCGAGGCGGCGACGTCCCCCGACCGGGACATCGCGGCCGCCGCGGCCGCCGCCCGGTGGCACGGCGCCGCCGACCCCGGCCCCGCCGGCGCCGTGATCGACCACTACCTGGACCGCGACGATCACTGGGACAAACGGACCGCGCTCGACCTCATCGCCGAGATCGGGCCGGCCGGTCACCGCTACGCCGCACCGTTGCGTGGTCTCCTCACCGACGGCAACGCACGGCTGCGGATTTCGGCCGCCCGTGCCCTGTGGCAGGTCACCGGCGACGCCGAGCCGGTCCTCCCGGTCTACGCCGCTCTCTGGCGGTCCGCTCCCGACCTGCGTGGCGTGGTCGCGGCCGGATACGCCGAGATGGGATCCGCCGCCGCGACGGCGCGTCCCCTGATCCTCGAGGAGATCGATCGGCCGCGCCGCCACAACGTTCACGAACACACCAACTCGAGTCACCAGGTCATCGAGGACGAGCAACTCCTCGCCGACTGCCGCGCGGTGCTCGACACCATCACCCCGTGAGACGCACTCCCTCTGCGCCGAGGGCGCGCCGCACCGCCGCCACCATGCCGGCGGTGTCCAGGCCCTGCTCGGCGAGTAACGCGCCCCGCGAGCCGTGGTCCAGGAACTCCTGCCCGAGCCCGAGCACCTCGACCCGGGCGCCGGGGCAGGCCCGGACCACCGAGGCGCCGAAGCCGCCGGAGACTCCCCCGTCCTCGACCGTGACGGTCAGCGGATGCGCAGCCACCGCCGCGGCCAGCGCCGGCGCGACCGGCAGCACCCAGCGCGGGTCGGCCACCCGCACGCCGATGCCGTCCTGTTCGAGTTGCGCGGCGGCGGCGACCGCGGCCCCGGCCAGCGGCCCGGTCACCAGCATCAGCACGTCGGCGGAAACTTCCGGGGCGAACAGCACGTCCGCCTCTCCGATGTGGCCGATCGCCGGGATCGCGGGACCTACCTCGGCCTTCGGGAACCGCAGCGCGGACGGGCCCTCCCAGGCGACCGCCTCGGCCAGCAGCCGGCACAGCGACTCGCCGTCCCGCGGCACGGCGACCCGCATGCCGGGCACGATGCCGAGCAGCGACAGGTCCCACATGCCGTTGTGGGAGGGGCCGTCGCTGCCGGTCACCCCGGCCCGGTCGAGCACGAACGTCACCGGCAGCCGGTGCAGGGCCACGTCCATCAGGACCTGGTCGAACGCGCGGTTGAGGAACGTCGCGTACAGGCAGACGACCGGGTGCAGGCCGCCCATCGCCAGCCCGGCCGCCGAGGTGACCGCGTGCTGTTCGGCGATGCCGACGTCGAAGACCCGTGAGGGGTGGGCGGCGGCGAACTCGCCCAGTCCGGTCGGGTGCAGCATGGCCGCGGTGATCGCGACCAGGTCGGGGCGGGAAGCGGCCAGCGTCGACAGTGCCGAGCCGAACACGTTCGTCCACGAGGTGCGGCCGGGACGGGACGGGGAGCTGATCGCGTGCATCCGGTCGTACTGTTCGTTCTCGGCCGCCGGGTAGCCCTTGCCCTTGACCGTGCGGCAGTGCACGACCACCGCCCGGCCCAGCGCCCGCGCGTCGGTCAGGGCCGCCTCCACCTCGGCCACGTCGTGTCCGTCGACCGGGCCGACGTACGCCAGCCCGAGCGAGTCGAACACCTCGGCCAGCGCGGCCCGGGCCGAGCCGACGGTCGGCGAATACGACCGGCCGTTGTCGTTGAGCACCACGATCACCGGCCGGTCGGGGGCCGAGCCGATGTTGTTGAGCGCCTCCCAGCACATGCCGCCGGTCATCGCCCCGTCGCCGACCACCGCCACCACGGCCCGGTCCGACCGGCCGGTCAGGAAGTAGGCTTTCGCCAGACCGTCCGCATAGGACAGTGCCGTCGACGCGTGCGAGTTCTCCACCAGGTCGTGGGAACTCTCGGCCCGCCGCGGATAACCGGACAGCCCGCCCGCCTGCCTCAGGGTCTCCAGGGAAGAAGAGCGCCCGGTCAGCATCTTGTGCACGTAACTCTGGTGACCGGTGTCCCAGACGATCGAGTCGCGGGGCGAGTCGAAGACCCGGTGCAGGGCGATGGTCAGCTCGACCACGCCCAGGTTGGGCCCGAGGTGCCCGCCGGTGCGGCTGACCGTGTCGATCAGCTGCCGGCGGATCGACGCGGCCAGTTCGGGCAGCGCGGAAGCGGGCAGAGTCCGCAACTCGGCCGGACTCTGCACCATCAAGGGCAGCACGGAAGTCATGTCACACGCTCACAGCGGCGCGCAAGGACTCCTTCAGCGACCCCATCGTGGCGATGACGGCCGTCGGCTCGTACCCGCAGTGGGCCATGCAGTTGGCGCAGCGTTCGTCCTTGCCCCGCCCGAACGCCTCCCAGTCGGTCGTCTCGATGAGCTCCTTGTAGGTCTTCGCGTAGCCGTCGGCGAGCAGGTAGCACGGCCGCTGCCAGCCGAGCAGCGAGTACGACGGGATGCCCCACGGCGTGCAGTCCAGGTCCTTCTTGCCCTCGAGGAAGTCGAGGAAGACCGGCGAGTGGTTGAGCCGCCACTTCTTGCGCCGCCCCTCGGCGAACGCCTTCGCGAACAGCTCCCGCGTCTCGGTGACGGCCAGGAAGTGTTCCTGGTCGGGCGCCTTCTCGTACGCGTACGCCGGGCTGATCTGCATATTGTCGACCTTGAGCTCGTCGTTGAGGTAGTCGAGCACCTCGATGACGGTCTGCGGGCTGTCGGTGTTGAAGAACGTGCTGTTGGTCATGATCCGGAAGCCGGCCGCCTGGGCCTGCTTGATGGCGTCGACCGCCTGGTCGAACACGCCGTCCTTGGAGACCGACAGGTCGTGCCGCTCGCGCAGCCCGTCGACATGGACCATCCAGGAGAAGTTCTTGTGCGGCTTGAACTTGTGCAGGTGCTTGGGGAGCAGCACGGCGTTCGTGCACAGGAAGACGATCTTGTTGCGGTCGAGCAGCTGGCGCACGATCTCGTCGATCTGCGGGTGCATGAGCGGTTCCCCGCCGGCGATCGACACCATCGGCGCGCCGCTCTCCTCGATCGCACCGACCGCCTGCTCGACCGGCATGCGCTGCTTGAGCAGGGTGTGCGGCTGCTGAATCTTGCCACAGCCGATGCACTTGAGGTTGCAGGCGAAAAGGGGCTCCAGCTCGACCAGCAACGGGAAGTTCTTCGCCCCCTTGAGCTTCTGCTTCATCAGGTATTGGCCGAGCCGTACGGTCTGGCGGAAGGGCATCCCCATACCTAGCTCATCTCCTTAAGACCGGTGGGCAATGTGAACTGGATGTTCTCGGCGCCGACGCTGGATTCGCGGACCGAGACCGGGCCGAGCCCGGCGAGGCCGGCGACGACGTCGTCGACCAGGTGCGGCGGGGCGGACGCCCCGGCCGTGATGCCTACTTTTCGGGCGGACGCGAGCCACCCCAGATCGATGTCGCCGACGTCCTCGATCAGATGCGCCGCCACGCCGAGACGCGAAGCGACCTCGACCAGGCGCAGCGAGTTGGACGAGTTGGCCGAGCCGACGACCAGCACGAGATCGGTCTCCGCCGCGATCACCCGGACCGCCTGCTGCCGGTTGGTCGTGGCATAACAGATGTCCTCACGTCGCGGCGCGTGCAGGGCCGGGAAGCGCGACCGCAGCACCCCGGCGATCTCCTCGGCCTCGTCGACCGCCAGCGTGGTCTGCATGGCGTAGGCGACCCGGCCCGGATCGGGGGCGGTGACCCAGGCCGCCGCGGCCACGTCCTCGACCACGACGACCCGCGCGGGGGCCTCGCCGACCGTGCCGACGACTTCCTCGTGGTCGCCGTGCCCGATGAGGAACACCGTCTCGCCGCGCCCCGCGTACCGCTTCACCTCGGTGTGCACCTTGGCGACGAGCGGACAGGTGGCGTCGATGACGTCGAGCTCGCGTTCCTGGGCGGCGGCCCGCACGGCCGGGGCGACACCGTGGGCGGCCAGCACCACGGTCGACCCCGCGGGCACGTCCTCGACCTCCTCGACGAAGACCGCGCCGAGGTCGCTCAGCCGCCGGACCACGTGCGCGTTGTGCACGATCTGCCGCCGGACATAGACCGGCGCGCCCCGGGTCTGCAGGGCCCGCTCGACCACTTCGACGGCTCTTTCCACACCCGCGCAGAACGACCTGGGTGCGGCCAGAACAACCTCGCGAGGTCCGATCGCCTCGGCCCACTGCCGCAGCGCCGGCGCCGCGTGCCGCAGCGTTTTCAGAGCCCGTACGCCGCGGCGCAAAGTGCCCGGCGACCACAACCCGGCGCCCTCGGTGTCGGTGATGACGCGTACCGCGGCGAAGGGGCGGTCTCCGGCCCGGGAGCGGAGCCGTTCCGTCTCCATCTCGACCGCGAGCGCCCCGGTGGCGGCCAGTGTCGCCCGTTGCGCCCCGGTCACCAGGTGGTCGCTGGTGTGGATGGGTCCGACGTGGACGGTCAGGCCGAGCCGCCGCAGCGCCCCGGCGAGCATCGGCGCGCTCGGATCGGGCGCCACCACGACGTCGCCGGGCCGGACCGACGGGTCGAGCCCGCCCGCCACCCCGGCGACCAGAAACCCGTCGCCGGCCGGCAGCCGCGTCCGCCGCCCCATGCCGAGCCGGACCGCCCCGGGCACGGCCCAGCGCTCGACCGCGAGCGGCGCCCCGATGACCCCGGTCATGCCCGGCCCTCCGCCAACCCGGCCCCTGCCGAACGCCGCCCCGCAGCGCCGGCGTCCGCAGCGCCGCCGTCCGCGGCACGGCCCTCCACAGCGCCGCCGTCCACAGCGCGGCCCTCCCCCGCACCGGCCTCTCCGCGACGAGACGCGACGTAGCGACCCAGCGCCGTGATCGGGAAGACGATTCGGTAGAGGTGGTAGTTGATGTAGAAGTCGCCCGGGAAGCCGGTGCCCGTGAACAGCGGCTCGTCCCACGATCCGTCCTCCTGCTGGGCCGACACCAGCCAGGCCACGCCCCGCTCGACCGCCTCGTCGGCCCCGCCCGCGGCCAGCAGCGCGAGCAGTGCCCACGCCGTCTGCGAGGCGGTGGTCTCCCCTCGCCCGATCCACGCCGGATCCCGGTAGGAGCGCAGGTCCTCGCCCCAGCCGCCGTCGGCGTTCTGGTGGTCGAGCAGCCATCGCACCGCGCGCCGGATCGGCGGCGAGCCCGGATGGACGCCGCCCGCGATGAGCGCCGGCACGACCGCGCCGGTGCCGTAGACGTGGTTGGCGCCCCAGCGGCCGAACCACGAGCCGTCGGCTTCCTGGTGTTTGAGCAGCCAGAGCAGGCCGCGCCGAGCCGGCCGCGAGGAGGCCTGCCCGACCGCGGCCAGCATCTCCACGACGTGGGCGGTGACGTCGGCCGAGGGCGGGTCGATGACCGCCCCGAAGTCGCAGAACGGCAGCCGGGTCGGCATCAGCCCGGTGTTGTCGGCGTCGAACGCGCCCCAGCCGCCGTCCCTGCTCTGCATGCCGACCGTCCAGGCGACGCCCCGGTCGACCGCGGCGCGCAGGCGGGCCGGGTCCTCGAACGAGACCCGCCGCAGCCCGAGCACGATCTCGGCGGTGTCGTCGGTGTCGGGGTAGAAGTCGTTGGCGAACTCGAACGCCCAGCCGCCCGGGGCGAGCCGGGGCCGCTGGACGGCCCAGTCGCCCTTGACCGTGATCTCCTCGCCGAGGAGCCATTCGGTGGCCTTGCGCAGGGCCGGGTCGTCGGCCGGTACCCCCGCGTCCAGCATCGCGATCAGGGCCAGCCCGGTGTCCCAGACCGGGGACTGGCACGCCTCGAGCCGCCGGATCACACCGTCCGGGGTGGACTCGCGGATGAGGAAGCCCTCCAGCCCGGCGAAGCCCTTGACCATGGCCGGGTGGTCGTCCGGATAGCCGAGCAGGTGCAGGGCGAGCAGCGAATAGACCCACGGGGGCTGGATGCCGCCCCAGCCGCCGTCGTCCTCCTGCCGGTCCAGGATCCACTCGGCGGCCTTGTCCATCGCTCGACGGCGCAGGCCCCGGTGGGCGCGGCCGGCGTAGAAGTGCAGGCCCTTGTCGAGGCGCTGGAAGGCGCCCTTCCAGGTCCAGACCGGGGCGGTCGCCACCGGCGGGAGCCCGGCCCGGAGCTCGTCGACCCCGAACGGCAGCGGCCGCACCGGGCGGAACGCGTTCACCACGGTCAGCGGTACCACGGTCTGCCGGGCCCAGCACGCCCAGTCGTAGACGTTGAGCGGGAACCACTTCGGCAGGAAGATCAGCTCGGGCGGCATGTCGGGCAGGTCGTCCCACGACCACAGGCCGAACAGCGCGAGCCAGATCCGGGTGAAGACCCGGGTGCTCTCCAGTCCGCCGTGCGTGACCACCCACTTCTGCGCCGACCGCATGTGCGGGGCATCGACCGCGTCACCGGCCAGCCGCAGCGCGACCCACGCCTCGACCGTGGTCGACAGCTCGGGCGGGCCGCCCTCGAACGAGGCCCACGTGCCGTCGTCCCGTTGCTGGGACCGGATCCAGCGGGCCGCCTCCTCGGTCTCCTGGTCCTTGCGGATGCCGAGGAACTCGCGGAGCAGGAGGTCTTCGGCGTCCATGGTGACGTTGGTGGCCAGCTCGCCCTTCCACCAGCCGGCCTCGTCCTGCAGTCCGCGCAGGTAGCGAACCGCGTCGTCGAGGGCCGCCGCAGGGGTAGTCACTCAGACCTCCCGGTCGACGATGAACTTGCCGAGAGCAACAAGCTCCGAGCGAACGGAGTCGGGCAGGTCGACCGAGGCCAGCGCCGCCTCGCCGAGCGCCATCCGGCGGCCCGCCTCGTCGAGGGCCCACCGCCGGCCGCCCGCGCGCTCGATGGCACCGGCCCGCTTCTCGAGGTCGGCCGGGTCGATCAGCGCGATCGACGGATCGCGGTCGAGGGCGTAGCTGATCGGCAGCGACTTCTTGTCGGCCCGCAGGTCGGAGAAGACCGGCTTGCCGGTCACGGCCGGGTCACCCCAGATGCCGAGTACGTCGTCGACCAGCTGGAAGGCGAGCCCGAGCTGGTTGCCGTACGTCTCCAGCGCCGCCACCGTCTCGGCCGGCGCCCCGGCCAGCACCGCGCCGATGGCCGCGCTCGCCGCCATCAGGGCGCCCGTCTTGCCGGCCGCCATGTCCAGGCACTCCTCGACCGTGACACTCGCCCGCTGTTCGAAGGCCAGGTCCTCGACCTGGCCCCGGATCAGCTCGCGAGTCGCCTTGGCCAGCAGCAGCGCGGCCGGCGCGCCGGTCGGCAGTCCACAGTCGAGCAGCACCTCCTGGGCCAGCCCGAGCAGCGCGTCCCCGGAGAGGATCGCGCTGGAGCTGCCCCACACCACCCAGACCGTGGTGCGGTGCCGCCGCTCCCGGTCGTGGTCCATCAGGTCGTCGTGCAGGAGCGAGAAGTTGTGCACCAGCTCGACGGCGACCGCCCCGGGCAGGCCGATCTCCTCCGGTCCGCCGGCGGCCTGGGCCGAGAGCAGCGCGAGCGCCGGGCGTACGGCCTTGCCCCCGCCCCGGTCCGGGCGCCCTTGGGCGTCGACCCAGCCGAAGTGGTAGGCCGCCTGCAGCCGGGTGGTCGGATCGAGTCGGTCGAGGGCCGCCCGCATCGCCGGGGTGATGGCGTCACGGCTGCGGTGAAGGCTCTCCAGCATCGTCGTCATAGCGCGGCTCCGTCGAAAGTAGATTTCGAACTGAGGACGTCCAGGGCTCCGGCCGCGGCCGTCTCGCCGCTGCGCACCGCGCCCTCCATGGTCGCGGGCCACCCGGTGGCGGTCCACGCGCCGGCCAGCCAGAGGCCGGGGTGCGCGGTGGCGGCGCTCGGGCGCAGCCGGGCGGTGCCGGGGGCGGCCCGGAAGGTCGCGTGCCGTTCCCGGGTGACGAAAAAATCACGGACGCCGGCGCCGCGGGCGGCCGGGAGCAGCGCCTCGAGGGCGGGCAGCAGCCGGGCCCGCAACTCGGCGACCGGCACGTCGATGAGGTCGTCGGCCGCCGACAGCGACACCGCGATGTACTGCCCGTCGGTCAGGCCGGACTGCTGGGTCCGGTCGAAGACCCACTGCAGGGGCGAGTCGATGGCGGCCACGAACGGCTCGTCGAGCACCTTGCGGTCGTAGACGACGTGCAGGTTGACGATCGGCGAGGTGCCCAGGCCGTCCGGGACCACGCCCGCCGGCAGGATGCGGGACGCGACGTCGGGCGGGACGGCGGAGATCACGTTGTCGAAGGGACGGCCCTCGATGCGCCAGTCGCCGTCCCCCCGGCGTACGGAAGAAACCTTGACCGACGTCAGAACCTCGACCCCGGCGTCGGAGAGGGCCCGTCGCCCGGCCGTGCCGTGCAGTTCGCCCAGCGGAACCACCGACCAGCCGATGTCGGCCGCCGAGGCCCGGGTCAGCAGGCCGGTCTGGAAGACCTTGGCGGCCAGGGCGAGCGAGGCGTCGCCGGCGGTCGCGTTGAGCGTCGCGATGCCGACCAGGTCCCACATCGTGTCGATGGCCCGCCGGCTCTGACCGTGGGCCGTCAGCCAGTCGCCGAAGCTCTGGTCGTCGGTGACCGGCACGTCGAGCCGCACCCGGCGCAGGGCCAGCGCGGCGGTGATGAAACGCAGCCGCTCGGCCACGCTCAGCGGGGTGTAGGCGAACAGCGAACGGGCCAGGTGGGCCGGCGCGGGCAGGGCGTCGCGGCGCAGCCACACCCGGTCCTGGCCCGGCGAGACGATCGGGATCGCCAGTCGGGGCTGCACGGTCACGCCGGCGCGGACCCCGAGGCGGTCGATCAGGGCGAGGTAGGACGTGCAACATCGGAGAAAGACGTGCTGGCCGTTGTCCACGTCGAGGTCGCCGCGCTTGAACGAGTGGGTCAGGCCGCCGAGCCGCGGCCGGCTCTCGAAGAGGGTGACCCGGGCGCCGCCGTCGGCGCAGCGCAGCGCGGCGGTGATGCCGGCCAGCCCACCGCCGATGACCGCGACGCTGGAGGTCACGAGGCCCTCCCGGTCAGCGACTTGAGGGCCACGCCGGCCTTTTCCCGGCCGGAGAGCGAAAGCCGCTGGGTGAAGACCAGGCCCGGCTCGGCGTCGATGCGGTTGAGCAACTGGCGGTAGATGCCGGACATGGCCAGGCAGGACGCCTTGCTGCGCCAGTCGAGCAGCGGGGCCAGCCGCAGTCCGTCGCGGTACCAGCCGCGGGCCCGCTCGGCGCTGAAGTGGATGAGCGCGCTGAGCCCGCCGTCCCGGTCGATCAGCGCTTGTTCGGAGTCCAGCCCGAGTTCGACGCCGAACCGGTCGAGGTCGTCCTGCGGCAGGTAGACCCGGCCGTTGATCAGGTCCTCGCGGATGTCCCGCAGGATGTTGGTCTGCTGCAGCGCGATGCCCAGCTGGTCGGCATAGAGCGCGGCCCGCGGGTGCGGCCTGCTGCCGAACACGCCCAGGCACAGGCGCCCGACCGCGCCGGCCACGCACCGGCAGTAGCTCTCCAGCTCCTCGAAGGTCGTGTAGCGGCGGCCGGTCACGTCCATCTCGACGCCGTCGATGAGCTCGTCGAACGCGCCGAGCGGGATCGGGTAGCGCCGGGCCGCGTCGGCCACCGCGACGAGCACGGGGTCGGTGCTGGAGTCGAGCGCGGCCAGTTCGGTGCGGAGCCCGGCCAGCGCGGTCACCTTCTCGCCGGCCGGCAGGTCGCCGTCGCCGATGTCGTCCATGCGCCGGGCCAGCGCGTAGACCGCGCAGAGCACGGCCCGCTTGTCCGGCGGGAGCAGCCGGATGCCGTAGTAGAAGTTCTTCGCCTCGCTCTTGGTGATCTCCTCGGTGGCGGCGTACGCCTCGGCCAGAGTCGTGGTCGTCATCAGGCCACCTTCACGATGAGATGCCGCAGCACGCCGGTCTTGCGTGGGCGCGGGGTGCGGGCGAGCACGTCGTAGTCGGCCCGGCGGAGCGCGTCGACGGTGGCCAGGCCGCCGGCCAGGAAGCCACCGACGGCCAGGCGGGCCCAGCCGCTCAGGTCGCGGACCAGCGGGGTGCCCTGGCGGAAGAGTTCGGCCGCGCGGTCGGTCATCTCCGCCAGCAACCGCCGCAGGGCGACCGGGGTGGTGGTGCCGTCGAGGTCCTCCGGAGTCACCCCGAAACGAGCCATGTCGTCGGCCGGCAGATAGATCCGGCCGGCGCGCCGGTCCTCGGCCACGTCCTGCCAGTGCTCGACCAGTTGGAGACCGGTGCAGATGGCATCCGACCAGGCGATCCGCGCGTCGGAGCTGACATCGAAAACCCTCAGGACGATGCGGCCGACCGGGTCGGCCGAGAGGCGGCAGTACGCGCGGAGGTCGTCGAAACTCTGATAGGCCGTGACCCGCTGATCCTGGCGGTTGGCCTCGATCAGGTCATGGAACGGTTCCGCCGGGAGGTTCAGCGCGTGGACGGTGGCGGCGAGCCGGGAGTCCGACGGGTCGCCGCCGGACCAGATCAGGTCGAGGTCCTTCTCGAAGGCGTCCAGGTTGGCCAACCGGTCGCCTGTGGACTCATCGCCCAGGTCGTCGACCGTGCGGGCAAATCCGTACACCGCCGTCAGGTGGTCGCGAAATCGGCGCGGCAGAATGCGCAGGGCGACCGGAAAGTTCTCTGTGCGTAGTTTGTCCTCCAAGGTCACCGGCTGAACAGTGACGACCGTCCCTTTCGCCATGCCTTGATGCTGCTCCCACGAGGGGACAATGATCTGCGCAGGCAGAGGTGGTTATTGCGCGGGACTTTGTCACGTACGAACAAAACCTCGTCGGGTAGGTGCAGAATGCGGTCATTTGAATCCGTCGACGGCGAAGATCAACCGTTCGGCTGGCTGACGCGGAGCCCGCAGCTCGATGCGTACCTGGATCGCATCGGACGCGAGCCGAGACTCCACGCGATGCTGCCGCTGCTGCTCGAACGGTTACCGGACATGCTGGACGAGGTCCGCGTCATGCTGACCACCGGCTGGCCGGACTACGCCGAGTTCCTCGCCGAGGAGCAGGCCGAGGTCACCGGCGCGGCCGAGGCGTTCATGCTCTGGCTGATCGACACGGTGGAGCATGCGGACGGCTCGGCCGCCGAATTCGGCTTAGCCCGCCCGCGGCAGGGCCCGGTCGGCAACCAGCTCGAGCTGTTCCAGGAGATCGGCCGGGTGCAGTGGCGCGAGGGCCGGGAGGTCTCGACGCTGCTCTCGGCCTATCAGGTCGGCGCCCGGGTGGCCTGGCGATACGTCTCCGGCGCCGCCCTGCAGGCCGAGGTCGCGCCGGACACGCTGGCCGCGCTGGCCGAGGGCGTGTTCGCGTTCGTCGACCAGCTCTCCTCGGCGTCCGCCCACGGCTATGTCATGGAGCAGTCGCAGAGCGTGGCCGAGCGGGAGCTGCTCCGCGACGAGCTGGTCGAACTGCTGCTGTCTGACCGGTCCAACAGCGAGGCCGTGCGGGCGGCCGCGGCCCGGGCCGGCTGGACCGTGCCCCGCGAGGCCGCGGTCATCCTGCTCTCGGTCAACAACTCGATGGGCCACGAGGTGCTCAACCGGCTCGACAGCTCCTGCCTGCTGATCCGGCGGCGCACACTGCTCGGCGCGATCGCCCCCGACCCGGTCCGCCCCGGGCGCCGGCAGCGGCTCAAGACCCTGCTCGCCGGCACCGCCGCGGTCGTCGGCCACCCGGTGCCGCTCGAGCAGCTGCCGGTCAGCGTGCAGTTCGCCGAGCTGACCGCGCGGCTGCGGGCGTCCGGCATCCTCACCGACGACGTCGTCTTCGTCGAGGATCATCTCGACGCGCTGATCGTGCACCGCGACGCCAAGCTGCTCGACGCGCTGCGCGAGCAGGCCCTGGCGCCGCTCGCCGCGTTCACGGCGACCCAGCGGGAACGCCTCAGCGAGACCCTCGGCGCCTGGCTGCGGCACATGGGCGACCGGCAGGCGGTCGCCGCCGAGCTGCACATCCACCCGCAGACCGTGCGCTACCGGATGACCCAGCTGCACGACGCGTTCGGCCCGGCGCTCGACGATCCGGCCACCCGGACCCGGTTGACGCTGGCGCTGGCCTGGGGCACCGCGGCCGACCCGAACTGCAAGCCGCGCGTCGAATCAGACGACGCCGCGCGTCTCCACCACCGGCGCCGGCGGGTGAGCTGAGGTGGCCGCCGTGAGCTCGCCGAAGACCACCTTCATGGCGTCCCCCAGCGGCGCCGCGTCGGGAATCAGCGCCGGGTCGGTGGCCACCCCGACCGACAGCATGCCGTCCCAGCCCAGCGCGCCGACCGCGATCGGCACCCGCGGGGCCAGCGGCAGGATCGGATAGACCCCGGCCAGCGGCGGGCCGGCCAGGCTGAGCGGCACGTCCGGGCCGGGCATGTTGGAGACGATGGCCTGGAACATCGCGCCGCCGTAGACCGTACGGGCGAACCACGCGTGCCCGGGCACCGGCAGGATCGCGCCGACCGCGCGCATCGCGAAGTTGGCGGCCAGCGTGCGCGTACCGGTGTAAAGCCCCCGGCTTCGCCGGGTGATCTCGGCCAGCCGGGCCACCTCGCCGTTCTCGACCGGCCCCAGCGGCACCTCGGTCATCACCGCCGCGGTCAGATTGCCCTCGGCCGCCGCGTCCGGCGCGCGCACCATCAGCGGCACCGAGACCCGCAGGAGACCCCGCGGTGCCGACGGCACGGCCGTCGAAAGGGCGCCGGCCACGACGGTCAGCAGGACATCGCTCACCCGGGCGCCGTGGCGCCGGGCGATTTCCCGTACGCCGTCCAGCGGCAGATCGACCGTCGTGAACCCGCGCGCCGGAGCGTTGCCGGTGGGCAGCTTCAACTTCGGGAAGCCGTCGGTCGCCAGCTGGGCCAGCCCGACCGCGGTGGCGGCCGCCCGCTTGAGCGGTCCCGGCATCCGCTGGGCCGGGATGCGCGGCGTGTAGCGCGGCTCGAGCATGTTGAGCGCCTGGGCGACCGTGCCGACCCCGTCGGCGATCACGTGATGGACGACCAGGATGCCGGCCGCGCGGTCGGCCTCGACGCCGGTCGCCGCCACGAACCGCCACATCGGACGGTCGCGGGGCAGCGGCTCCGCGGCCAGCTCGGCGACCAGCTCGTGCAGCGCGGCGAAGCCGCCCGGTGAGCCGTCGGGACGCGTCAGGTCGCGCTCCGGCACGTGCCAGTTCCAGTCGAGGTCGGCCGCCTCGACCCACACCGGCCGGCGCCACCGGCCGCGGAACCGCAGCCGCTGCCGGAACCGTGGCAGCTCGTCGAGGTGGGCGCGGACCGTGGCGGCGAGCGCGTCGCGGGTGAACGGGACCGCCGAGGTGTCGACCACGGCCAGGCCGCCGACGTGCTGCGGAGCCTGGTCGTTCTCGACGTGGAGGAAGAACGCGTCCGGGGCCTTGACCTCGTTTTTCACTCGTCGTCTCGCCATCAGGAAACCCAGCCAGACGACGACGGCGCCACCGGCGGCGTCGAGCAGGAAGTGGTTCGCGGTCGCCATGATCACGAAGAGTGTCACGCCGACGTGGACCAGCGAAACCGCCTGGACCGTACGCGTGTGCTTCAGCTCGGCCAGCACCACGCTGACCCAGAGCGCCCAGGCCACGTGCAACGACGGCATCGCGGCCAGCTGGTTGGCGTGGGTGACCAGCGGCGAACCCCACGACCCCCAGGTGTGCCCCTCCCGGACCGTGTCGATGAAGTGGGTGCCGGCGAGCAGGCGGGGCGGGGCGACCGGATAGAGCCAGAACGTGGCGATGCCGAGCACGTTGAGCACCACGAACGAGTTGCGCATCTCGCGGTAGCGGTCGGGCCGCCGCGCGTAGAGCCAGACCAGCATGATCCCGGCCGCGACGACGTAGGTGATCGCGTACTCGTAGTTGGCGAGCGTCCGCAGGAAGTCGTGCGGCGCGAGCCATCGGTTGAGGCCCGGCTCGATGTCGAGGTGGAGCCGCCGCTCAAGATCGAAGAGGTCGCGGCCGTGCCGGTCGGCGGCCCGCTGGCGCGCCGGACCGTGCATCATCTGCACCAGGCTGTAGAGCCCGAAGACCAGCAGCCCGATGAGAAGCTCTCGAGCTATCCGCCGCCTGGACTCCCCCAAGGTCACAGACGACTTCTAACATTTATCGCCCTCGACGGCGAGCGTTATGCGTGTCACTACTTTGTGTTTGACCGCCGCTTGCTTGGTCAGACCGCCGCGCGTAGCCGCAGAGTGACTCCCGGCATGCGGCGCAGCGCCCGCGCGCCCCAGGCCGCGCAGACCACGATCGTCAGGGCCGTGAGCAGGCCGCTGAACAGACCGCGGGAGAGCAGCCCGGCGTCGACACCCCAGTGCAGCAGGCCCAGGCTCATCCCGGCGTCGAGCACGCGCGAGACGCCCCAGAGAATCGCCACCTGAGTGAACATGCGGCGTACGCCCTGGTGGTGAAAAAGATGCGCCGGCAGGGTGACGAAGTCGCGCGCCAGCCGGATCGTGACCGGGCGGCCGACCGCCGCGCTGCCCAGGAACAGCAGCGCCATCAGCGCCGAACCGAAGACCGGCTGCAGCACATAGACCAGCGCGCTCGAGAGCACCAGGGCCAGCGCGGCCCGGCCGCACAGCATGCCCGCGCACAGCAGCAGCGTGCCCGGAAGATGCTGGCCGAACAGCCGGCGAACACCCAGCGTGAGCGCACACCAGCCGATCACCGCGACCAGCCCCCAGGCCAGGCCGGCCGTGTGGAGCAATACGTAAAGTAACAGCGTGGGGACGGTGACGGTCTCGACGAACATGCGGGCGCCCCGGATCAACTGCGGCCGCAGGCGGCCGAGTTCGATCACGATCTCCTGCACATGGCCGTGATTCGTCTCTGGCAGTTCGTTCGTCTCTTGCTGGTCTGTAGTCATCCCAAGTCCGGTTTCGACGACGGTTCTGCTCTCTGTCCCCCATAACGTTCCGTAGGCTCCAACGGTTCAGACGCGCTCCGGGTTTCGCCCACCGCGTCCGGCTTGCGCACGGTGGGTGATCGCGATAGGGCGACGACGCCGACGATCAGCAGCGCACCCGACCCGGCCAGCGCGGCCAGCGCGCCGGGGCTCGACGGCGGCGTCACCCGGAACGCCAGCACCCCCAGCAGATAGCTCGCCAGCGGATTGGTGATAGTCATCGCGGCCACCGCGGCGGAGAGCGAACCGGTCGCGAAGGCACCCTGCTCCAGGACGAGCCCGACGAGCGTGGAGACGGCGAGACTGTAGCCGGGCCAGTCGAGCGCGGTGGCGAGCACCCCTCGGTGCAGCAGGTCATCGGTGGTCAGCTTCATCAGCACCGCGCTCATCGCGAAGCAGAGCCCGGCACCGACCGACACCAGCGTGGCGTGCAGCAGCTGGGTGCGGCCGGCGGCGGCCCGCACGAGCAGGCCCACCAGGGCGGCCGCGCACAGCCCGGCCAGGATGACCCGGCCCCGGTTCGCCTCGCCGGACGCCGGCGCGACCTCGCGGACCAGCAGGAACGTGGCGACACCGCCGCTGATCAGCACGACGCCGAGCCACTCGACGAACACCGGCCAGCGGCGGGCCCAGGCGGTCGACAGCGGCATCGCGAACAGCAGCTGGGTGACGAGCAGCGGCTGGACGAGAGCGACCGAACCGGCGTGCAGAGCGGCCGCCTGCACCACGAAACCGAACAGGTTGGTGAACCAGCCGGCCAGCCAGAGCGGGTGCCGGACGAGCCGCCTGATCAGCGCGACCAGCGGGCGAAGAACCGACTTTCCGGCCAAATCGTCCACTGTGTTGGTAGCCTTCGCCGTACGCCGGGCCACGTGCTGCTGCAGCGACGCGGAAGCGGCGAACAAGAACCCGGCCAACAGGCCGAGCGCCACGGCTAGATACAAACAGACCCCCTCAGCCGAACCTGGCGCCCAGGCGGCGGTAAAGACCCGGCAGCGCCCCGCGCACGGCGACCGGCAGACGCAACCAGCCCGGCGCGTACGCCTCGGCGCTCCCCCGCTGAATCATGCCCACAACGCGATCGGCCACACGCGCCGCCGGGATCGGGCGCGGACTCCTCCGGTCGTACGCCCGGCCGCGGCGCTCGAAGAACGCGGTCTCGACCACACCCGGCACGACGACGCCGACCCGCACGTCCCGGCCGTACATCTCGAAGCGCAAGCTTTCGGCGAAGCTGTCCAACCCGGCCTTGGTCGCCGAATAGACCGCCTCGCCGGCGACACCCATCCGCCCGGCAATCGAGGTGACGAAGATCAGGCTGCCCTGATTCATGGTGGGCAGCAGCGAGCGGGTGAGCTCGATCGGCGCGGTCAGGTTGACCGCGACCAGCTCGTCGATGGCCGCGGACGGCATCTGCTCGAACGGGCCCGCCCAGCCCACCCCGGCGTTGGCCACCACGACGTCGACCCGTCCCGCGATCCGGAGAGCGGCCTCGGCCAGGCCCGTCCCGGCGCCCGGCCGGGCCAGATCGGCGATCAGCGGAGTGGCGTCGAGCTCGTTCAGCGCGTCCTCGTCGCGACCGTGGGCCAGCACGCGGGCACCCCGGGCGGCCAGCCGCCGCGCGACCTCCCGCCCGATGCCCGACGAAGCGCCGGTCACCAGCGCGACGCTGCCCTCGATCCGCACCCGGACACTCTAGGCCGCCACGCGGGTGATGCGGGCCATGCGCTCCGGCGTCGGCCAGTTGACGTCGTAGGCCCAGCCCAGCTTCTCGAAGATCCAGATCAGCCGGGCCGAGATGTCGATCTGGCCGGGGCGTACGCCGTGGCGGGCCTGTTTCGGGTCGGCGTGATGCAGGTTGTGCCAGGCCTCACCCATGCTCAGGATCGCCAGCGGCCAGAAGTTGGCCGACTTGTCGCGGGCCGTGAACGGCCGGTCGCCGATCATGTGGCAGACCGAGTTGACCGACCAGGTGACGTGGTGCAGGAACGCTATCCGCACCAGGCCGGCCCAGAAGAACGCGGTCAGCGCGCCCGCCCACGACCAGGTGATCAGGCCGCCCATCAGGGCCGGCGCGAGCAGCGTGACGATGGTCAGCGGCCCGAACAGCCGGTGCACCAGCCGCAGGTCCCGGTCGGCGAGCAGGTCGGGGACGAACCGTTCCTGGTCGGTGAGGTCACGGTCGAGGATCCAGCCGAGGTGGGCGTGCCAGAAGCCGCGGGCGAGGGCGGCCGGCGAGGTGCCGAACAGCCACGGCGAATGCGGGTCGCCCTCCTTGTCGGCGAAGGCGTGATGCCGGCGGTGATCGGCGACCCAGTGCAGGATCGGCCCCTGCACGGCCAGGCTGCCGGCGACCGCGAGCCCGAGGCGCAGCCCGCGTTTCGCCTTGTAGGAGCCGTGGGTGAAGTACCGGTGGTAACCGGCCGTGGTGCCGAGGCAGGTGAGCGTGTACCAGCCGGCCGCCAGCAGCAGGTCGACCCAGCTGACGCCCCAGCCCCAGACCAGCGGCACGGCGGCCAGCAGGGCGAGGAACGGCACGATGACGAACACGTAGACGGTGACGTGGGCGGGCAGGGGGCGGCGCCCGGCCAGGATGTTCCGGGCCTGGCGCGGAAACGTCGGATACACAGCGTGACCGTACGAGTTCGAGACGGCTCCCCGCTGAATTTCCGCCGGTCAACAGCTCAACAGGTGGTCTCCAGCGCGTACGCCCTTGTTCGCCGCCCGGCATCAACTACATCGGCTGTGCTTCCGCGTCGGTCGGCGATGTCACCGCGTACCTGAAGTCGATCGGTCAGTGACCGATCATCCTGGCTGCTCATAGCATTCCCAGGCGATCCCATCGGGATCGCGGAAATTGACCACCCCCGGTTCCCGGACGCCCTCGGTGCGCACGCCCGAACCGCGCAGCACCGAGACCAGGCGGTCGAGCTCGGCCCGGGTGCGCACGCCGAGCGAGAGGTGGTCGAGGCCGATGCGGCGCTCGGTGAACCGGTCCTCGGACGAGGTGCCCGGCAGCGGCGGATGCAGCACCAGACGGGTGTAGGGCCCGAGCCGGAACCGCAGCTTCTCCCCCGGAAAGTCCTGGTCGGCGGCGAGGCCGAGCACGCCGGCATAGAACGAGCGCGATCGTTCCAGGTCACTGACCCGGAGCGTGATGTGATGAACCCCGTCGATCTCGATGCCCACGGGACGCATGGTAGGGCTATAGCCGGTCGGCGTCGCGTTGGTTCACTCCTTCGCGCTTTCGCGGGTTCGTTGGTCTTTCGGTCTTTCGCGCATTGTCAAGAGGGCTGGCCCGGTGCATTTGCGCCGGGCCAGCCCGGTGTTTCCCGGCCGCCCTTCTTTCTAGCGTCGAACGCATGTTGAAAAAGCTGGCCCTCGCGCTCGGACTCCTCCTCGGCTTCTACCTGATCGCGCGCGCGATCATCGAGCCGTTCCTCATCGACATGCACGACCCGTCGACCTACCACCTCGACTGGGGCGGCCCGCACCTGGCCGGCGTCCTGGCCGTCCACTGCCTGCCGGGCGTCGTCTCGGCCGTGCTGATCGCCCGCTGGTTCCGCCGACGCCGATTGTCAACGAGTCATTGACATTCGGCCCGCGCTTAGGTCTTCTCAGCACGTGACCGACGACGCCCTCGAATCGCTGCGCGACATCCCGGCCGCGCGGGCCCGGCTCGAGTCGGCCGAACTCGACCTGATCGACCGGGCGCGGCGCTCCGGTGCCACCTGGGCCGACATCGCGTCGGCCCTCGGGCTCGCCAGCCGGCAGGCCGCCGAGCAGCGCCGCCTGCGGCTGGCCACGTCGGTCGCCCGGCTGCGTCAACAATCCCTTGACGACAGCCTTTCCGCCTCGATCGCCGCCCTCCGCACGGCCGCCGTGGAACTGGACCGCCGCATCGGCGCCGACCGCCGCTGGGACAACCGCTTCCCTCGGGCCACGCTGGTCCGCATGACCCTGACCGCAGCCCTCACAGCCCCGCCCGGTGGCCTGTTCTCCCTGGTGAGAGACGTTTCGGACGACCTCGCCGGGTGCGCGGTCACCTTTCCCCGGCCGACCCAGGCCGCCGTCGACCAGCTCCTCACCGCTCTGGAGGCCGCCACCCCCACGGGTTGACAGAGCAGCACTCAACTCCCGAGGATGTGAGTCTCATCGGCTCAACCCTTGGGGAGGCGCGACGTGCGCCGAAACGCGGCCCTCTTCGTCCTGATCTCGCTGCTCGACGGCTTCGGCAGCACCGCCATGGGCATCTCGGCCGGCCTGTGGCTGCTCGACCTGACCCACTCGGTCCCACTGGCCGCCCTGGCCGGCATCTGCACCTACGCCCCGGTCTTCCTCGGCCCGTGGATCGGCGCCGCCGTCGACCACCTCCCCCGGCGCCCGCTGATGGTCACCGCCGAGGCCGCGACAGCCGCGCTGCTGCTCACCCTCCTGGCCGTCCACTCCGCGGGCACAGCCTGGCTGGTCTTCGCGATCCTCCTGGCCCGCGGCCTCCTCGCCGCCCTGGTCGACGCCGGCGAAACCGCCATCCTCCCGTCCGCCCTGCCCCCGGCCGTCCTGGGCACCGTCAACGGCTGGCGCTCGAGCGCCCTCGAAGGCACCAAGCTCGTGGCCCCGCTGGCAGGCGCCGGCCTGTACGCCTGGCGCGGCCCCACCCCGGTGGTCCTCCTGTGCGCCGCGATCCCCCTGGTCACCGCCTTTTGCTACACCCTCCTCGACCTCCACCCGCCCGGCTCCCGCCCGGACCCGGCCGCGCAACAGCCAGCCCCCGCCGCCGGCCGGACGGCCTCCGAGCCGCCGACCGCAGCCGCCATCGCGCCACAGCCGCGAGGACGAACAGCCCGGCACGTGCCTACGGCGGCCAGCAGCCACACGCCCACCGAGCCGCCCGGCACCCCGGTGGTCGGTGTCCCGACGGCAGGCGGCGCCGCGTCGCCGGGGGCGGCCGATGGCGCTGGGCCCGGCGCGCGGGGCGGGCTCTGGGCCGGGGTGGCGCTGATCTTTCGGCTGCCGGCGGTTCGGGTCCCTGTGCTGGTGGCGGCCGTGGCGATCGCGATGTCCGGCCTGACCAACGCGGCCGTGCTCGCCCACATCGTCGACGACCTGCACCTTCCCTCCGCGCGGCTCGGCATCGTGACCAGTGCGCAGGGCGCGGGTTCGATCCTCAGTGGACTGCTGGCCGGCCGGCTCCTGAAGCGGCTGGGGCCGACGCGGGTGGCCGTGATCGGTGCCGCCCTGTTCGGCGTGGGGCGTCTGGCCTGGGCGCTGCCGTGGTTTCCGCCCGCGGTCGCCGGAAGCGTCGTGATCGGGCTCGGGCTGCCCTGGACGCTGATCGCCGGGATCACCGCCATCCAGACCGAGACCCCCGACCACCTGCTGGGGCGGGCGGCCGGCAGCTCCAACACAGTCATGTTCGGCCCGGTCGCTCTGGCGCTCCCGCTCGGCTCGGCCCTGGTCCACCTGGGCGCACTCACCCCGACCCTGATCGCTGCCGGCCTGTCCTTCGCGGCGGCCCTCTTCGGCATTCGGGCCCGTCGGCTGCGGACCCGAACGCCGCTGAGCCAGGACGCGAACAGCCGCGACGATCAGCTAATCGGCACCCGGTCACCGTGACCCGCGGGCGGAACGCCGCACCCGGACCAGCCCGCCGGGCCGCCCCTGGCCCACGGTCTCCAAGCCGAAGCCGTGCCCCAACGAGATCAGCCGCCGCCCACGGTCAACGGCCCGCCAAGCCAACATGGTGCCCCGGCGGGAGGCCGCGACCGGCCAGACCCCCAAACTCGTGATCCCCCAAACCGGTCACCGCGACCAGGCCCGGCGCCACATCCGAACCAGGCTGGCGCTCCGCCCACAATCCGCACCCCAAGCCGACCGTCGCGACTCCGGCGGGAAACCGCATCCCACCCAAACCGGCCGGACAGCCAAGATTCACGATCCGCCACACCCGATGCCTTGACCCGTCCGGACCCGGGGGCAGGCCATCCACAGCTCCGTGACACCGGCCAGGACGCCGGCGATCCGCAGTCTCCGAGCCGGTCGCTGTGCTGCCGCCGGACACCACGGCTTGGCCACGTAAGCCGACGGTTCTCCTGCGGACGGCTAGGAGCAAGTTGCTGGGACTGGGCGGGCGAGATCGGCGGCCGGGGCGTCGGCGGGTGTGGGGGCTCGGCGCAGCAGGAGGGCGGCCAGGGTGGTGGCTGCCGCTATGAACGTGGCCGCGGTCAGGAAGGCTCGGCTGTAACCCGCGGAGGCGGCCACCGTTGCCAGGACGGCCAGGCCCAGTGCGCCGCCGGCCTGCTGGGCGGTGTTTCCCAGGCCGGAGACCAGACCGGACTCGGAGGGTGCCGCGCCGGCCATGGACAGCATGATGACGGCCGGGATGGCTACGCCGACGCCCAGGCCCATGATGATCAGCGGTGGGAACATGTCGGTCCAGTAGGAGGGGGCGGACGGCATCCGGGCGAGGAGCAGCAGGCCGAGCAGCATCGCCGACAGGCCCGCCAAGAGGACTCGGAGTGGGCCGAAACGGGCGGTGAGCCGGGCGGCCAGGAACAGGGACATCAGGCCGATCACCAGCGGGGTCGGGAGGAAGGCTGAACCGGTTCCCAGGGCGTCGTAGCCCATTATTCGCTGGACGAAAAGCGCGTTCAGGAACTGGAAGCCCATGCCGGCGGCGAACAGCAGCATCATTACGGCGTTGGCGCGCAGCAGCCACGAGCGGCCGAGCAGGGCGAGGGGGACGAGAGGGCTCACCGCGTACCGCTGGCGTACGAGGAACCCGCCGATGAGCAGGACCGAAGTGCCCGCCGCGACCATCGCGAAGCGTGTCTCGACGATGGCCAGGACGCCGAGTGACAGGCCGGCCGTGATCAGGGTGGCGCCCGGGAAGTCGAGGCCTCGCGAAGAGACAACCGGCCGGGAAATGGGCAGCAGGCGGCGTCCGAAAAGGAAGACCGCGATGCCGATCGGAACGTTGATGAGGAAGATCGCGGGCCAGCCGAAGGCGTCGGTCAGAATGCCGCCGGCGACGAATCCGATGGCCGAGCCGCCGGCTTGCGTGAAGCTGTAGATGCCGAGTGCGCGGGCCTGCCCGGCCGGCGACGGGTAAAGCCGCACGATCAGGCCGAGAATGACCGCCGACGCCAAGGCTCCGCCGGTGCCTTGCAGGAATCGTCCCGCGATCAGCCAGAACGGGGAGTCGGCGAGCCCGCACAGCAGGCTGGAGCCGGTGAACACCGCCAGCCCGAACAGGAAGACGCGGCGCGGGCCGATCAGATCGCCCAGGCGCCCGGCCAGCAGAAGCAGGCCGGCGAAGGCCACCAGATAGGCGTTGATCACCCAGGCGACGCCGGCCGGTGAGAAGCCGAGATCGCGCTGAATCGACGGGATCGCGACCGCCACGATCGTGCTGTCCAGCACGATCATCAGCGCCATCGCGCACAGCACGGCCAGGGTGGAACCACGGTGAGGGCTCATGGCCCGACCGTAGCAGATAATCCACTAACAGACGATCTGCTAGTCACCTACCGCGGGCGCGGCGGATCGGTTGCGGGCCCGGGTCGCGCGCGGTGCTGGCGAGCTCGCCCAGGGCCAGAACGAAGGACGATTTGTCGGAGATGGCGGAGAGGGCGTCGGCGTGCACCCGGTCGACGATCCGCTGCCCCTCCTCGGCGGCGTGCCGGCCCTTGTCGGTCACGGCGATGATCCGGGCCCGCCGGTCGGTCGCCGACGGTCGCCGCTCGGCCAAGCCGAGACGCTCCAGGTCGTCCACCGTGCTGACCATGGTGGTCTTGTCGAGGTCAGCGAGGGCCGCCAGCTGAATCTGCGTGCGCTCCTCCTCGAGGGCGTGCACCAGAACACATTGCATCCGCGGCGTGAGATCGACTTCGGCCAGGGCGGCGGCCAGCCGGTTGGACAACACATGGCCGGCCAGGTTGAGGAGGCCGGTGAGGTCACGCTCGGTGCGTTCGGGGGCAGGCATGAAAACATCCTAGCCTCGGATCATCCGTTACCGGATGATCCGAGGCCGGAACGGTCGGCGGACACGCCCCGTGCCGGTCCGCCGACCGGGTCTCAGACCAAAGCCCAGGTCGGTGCGGACGGCGTCACCAGAAGGGGCATGCGGGCTTCGGACGGCGTACGGTCGCCCTTGCGGTTATTGCAGCGACCGCAAGCGGCGACGGTGTTCGCCCACTCGTTGCCGCCGCCCCGCGAACGCGGCAGCACATGGTCGATCGTCGAGGCCGCGCCACCGCAGTAGCCGCACCGGCGGCGGTCACGCACCAGCACACCCGCCCGCGACCAGGCCGGGCCCCGGCTGTGCCGCCAGCGGGTCACGACATAGCTGACCAGCCGCACGACCGTCGGCATCGGATAGACGCCGATCCGGGCGTCCGGCTCCGCCTCGTGCACCACCGCCACCTGGCGGAACAGCATCCGGATCGCGTGCCGGAGGCTGACCCGGTGCAGCGGCCCGCAGTCGGCGTTCAAGACGAGAACCGCGCTCATCGTGGCTCACCTCCTCAAACAAAAAGCCGCCCGATCCCAGGCAGGAACGGACGGCCGGCGGCGGGCTACCTCACCCGCGTCGGCTGCCCCACCCGGGCTCGCGACTCATTCCGTCTCCTCCCCGGACGAGGACAGCCCTCGCCGGTGACACCACGGTAGGAGCGGCCTCCACCTCGGACAACCGAATATTGATCACAACGTGGATCTTGGCCGGGGCGGCCGGGGCGCTCGGAGCCGGGCGCTCGGAGCCGGGGTGGCCCGAGCCGCCGGAGCCCGGAGCGGACTGCGCGAAGCGCGGCCCGAGCGGCCGGAGACCCGGGCAGCCCGAGCCCGGGAGCGCCAGAGCGTGGGAGCGGCACGCGTCTCGGCGGCACAGAGCCAGTGCGGGCGGTCAGCAGCTTCGCTGGCGCTTCAAGGACATAGATCACAGTCGGTCACTGTGAGCTGCATGTTCGAGTAGATCGACTGTCGTTATAGGCGGATTGACAGTCGTTTGGGGTCGACGGTGACCCATAGGATCTGGCGGTTTGACCGGTTCGGAGCGCGGCGCGCGAGGGGGAAGCGATGGCACGTCAGGAGCGTCCGGTCGATCCGGCTGACGGTCCGCTGCAGGCACTGGCGCATGAGCTGCGGAAGCTTCGGGTCGAGGCGGGCAACCCGACTTACCGGACGCTGGCCCGGCGCACCGGATATAGCGCGTCGACGCTCTCCGAGGCGGCGAACGGCAAGCGGAAGCCGACGCTCGACGTGCTGCTGGCCTATGTGGGCGCGCTGAACGGCGACCCGGACAAATGGCGCGAACGCTGGGAGGCCCTCGGCGGTGGCACGGGTGCCACCACGCCGAATCCAGCCGAGCCAGAAGAGCAAGCGGCGTCGGAAGAGCGGGCTGCGGCAAGAGAGACGGCCGCGCCATACGGGCGAGCCGAGCCAAGAGAGCCGGCCACGGCAGGAGAACGAGCCGCCGTCAGAGAGCCGGCCGCGCCACCTGGACGAGCCGAGCCAGATGCGGCCGCCGCAAGAGGGCCGGCCGCGTCAGAGGAGCAGGCTGAACCGCAGAACAACAAGCCGCCGCGAGAGGGGCCGGCCGCATCAACAAAACCGGCCGCGGCGGACGGACTGGGTGTCGGGCGGCGCGGGTGGTCATGGCGGTCGACCCGCACGACGACGGTGGGCGGTCTCGCCGTTGTGATTGCGCTCGCCCTCACCGCGGGCGCCATGCAGTGGAAACGCGGCGACGAACCACCCGCCCCGCCGAGCGCCCACACCGGCTGTCCGGCCACGGCGAAGAACGCCGTCTTCTATGCCCGGACCTACGGCAGCGGCACCACGATCCGCCGGGGCCCGGCCCGGGTCGAGCACCCGCTCGCCACCGTGCCCGCCGGGTGCACGATCGGCCTGACCGGCTTCTGTGCCGGGGAGCCGATCATCGATTCGACGGCGTACACCCCGGACGTCCGCTGGTTCATGGTCGCCGGCGGGGGTGTGCTGGCGTCGGCCACCGTGCACGGCAATCCGCCGCCCGGCATGCCGCTGAGCCGTTGTTCCGGGGACCGGCCGCTCCCGACGGCGATCACGCTCCACATGACGAAGGGCACGCTCACCGCCGCGGGCCGGAACGTGGAGGTCGTCGGGTACGCCGCCTACTACGACGGTTCCTGGCACCAGATCGGCCTGACCGGCCCGGGTGACGGTGACTTCGCGACCGGCTGGCGACCGGTCAAGGGCACGGTGGCCGCCGCGGCCTGCCTCGGCGGGGAGGGCTCGATCGGGGTGACGGATCTGCGGGCGTACCCGGCCGGCGGCGAAAGCCGCCTCGCGCAGGCTCAGCGGAAAGCCGCCGGCGAGGTCGCCTGTCTCTATCCCACGGCCAAATGATCAGCCGCCGGCTTCCCGGTCGCTGCCGTACGCGTAGAACCCCGTTGCCGCCCTCAAACACTCGCCGCCGAGAGGACGACCGCTGAACCAGAAGCGGCGAGCCGTAAAAGCGCCGAGCCGCGGACCGGCAGGCGATCAATCGATGGCCCGGCGGATCGCCACCGCCAGCTGGGCGAGCCCGATCACCGCCAGCGCCAGCCACACCGCCGCCGCCACGGTCAGCGCCAGCGGGGCGTGTCCGGAGACGCCGGCCGCCAGCAGGCCGAACAGGGCGATCAGGACCCGGGTCGGCCGTTCGCCGACGGTGACGGCGCCGATCTCGGTCATGCCGGCCGCTGTCGCGCGGGCCCGGGCGTACTCGTGAAGCCAGCTCGCGGCACCCGCCGCGACCACCACCCAGCCTTGCGCCCCGCCCACCCAGAAGGCGGCGAGCCAGGCGGCCTCGCCGATCCGGTCGGCGACCGAGTCGAGCACGTAGCCGAGGCGGGTCGCGCGTCCGGTCAGCACCGCGACCGCGCCGTCGAGCGTGTCGGCGAGGGCGCCCAGCAGCACGAGCGCCGCGCCTGGAATCAAGCCGGCAAAAGGGACCAGCACGCACAGAACGAGCCCGGCCATCGTGACGACCGTCGGGCCGACGCGGCGGGACACCGGCGAGCCGAGGGTGAAGGCGAGCCGCACCCAGCCGCGCACGAAAACGGACCCGGTGCGGGGGTCGAAACCTCCGTGCAGCCGGGACCAGGCCGACGCGTACTCGTCCCAGGTCACCCCGCGGTGGCGCCGACCCCCGGGGCCAGCAGCTGCCAAACCTCGCGGGTCGCGGTCGAGCGGTTGAGTGTGATGAAGTGCACGCCCGGCACACCCTCGTCGATCAGCCGCGCGCACATTTCGGCGCACATCTCGACGCCCAGCTCGCGCACCGCGGCCTCGTCGTCGGCGACCCGCTCGAAGCGGGCCCGCAGGGCGGACGGGAACGGCGCCCCGGACAGCTGGGCGGACCGCTCGATGGTCGCGATGCGGGTCACCGGCATGACGCCGGGCACGATCGGGGTGTCGCCGCCGGCCGCCACGACCCGGTCGCGCAGTCGCAGGTAGTCGTCGGCGTCGAAGAACATCTGTGTGATCGCGAAGTCGGCCCCGGCGCGACACTTGCGGATGAAATTGGTCGTGTCGGTCTCGATGTCGGGCGAGCGGGGGTGCTTGTAGGGGAACGCGGCCACCCCGACGCTGAAGTCGCCCGCCTCCTTGACCAGGCGCACCAGGTCGGCGGCGTAGAGCACGCCCATCGGGTGCCGCACCCACTCGCCCATCGGGTCGCCCGGCGGGTCGCCGCGCACCGCGAGAACGTTGCGGATGCCCGCGCCGGCGAGCCGGCCGATCACGTTGCGCAGCTCGGCGACCGAGTGGTCGACCGCGGTCAGGTGGGCCATGGGCAGCAGCGTCGTCTCGGTGGCGACGCGCTCGGTCACCGCGACCGTGGTGTCTCGGGTGGTGCCGCCGGCGCCATAGGTGATCGAGACGAAGTCGGGCCGCAGGGACTCGAGCTCGCGGATCGCCCGCCAGAGCAGGCGCTCCCCCTCGGGGGTCTTCGGCGGGAAGAACTCGAACGAGAACGTCGGCGCGGCGCCACGGATCAGCTCGCCGATAGCCGGTGTGCCGGGGAGACGGGAAGGAAGTCCGAGAGCCACGCCGAGACTCTACCGGGTGGTCGGCTAGCGTTTTCACCTGTGAACCGCACCGACCACGCCGGGCTCCGATCCCGGATCGACAAGGCGCTCGCCACCTTCCTCGGCGGCCAGCGCGCGCTGCTGGTCGGGATCGACCCCGCGCTGGCCGAGCTCTCCGACGCCCTCGAGGTGTTCGTGCTCGGGCGGGCCAAGCGGTTGCGGCCCTCCTTCGCCTATTGGGGATATCGGGGCGCCGGCGGTCCCGACGCCGATTCGGTCGTCGCTGCGGTCGCCTCGCTCGAGTTGGTGCAGGCCAGCGCCCTGATCCACGACGACCTGATCGACCGCTCGGACACCCGGCGGGGGGAGCCGTCGGTGCACCGGCGGTTCGAGACCAGGCACACCGCGGCCGGCTGGCGGGGCGGGGCGGCCGGTTTCGGCGACAGCGCCGCGGTGCTGCTCGGCGACCTGGCCATGGTCTGGTCGGACGAGATGCTGCACACCTCGGGGGTCGGCACGCCCGACCTGGCCCGGGCCCGGGTCGTCTTCGACGAGATGCGCACCGAGGTCACGGTCGGGCAGTACCTCGACGTGCTCACCCAGGTCACGGCGGACACGTCGGTCGAGCGGGCGAGCAAGGTCGCGCGGTTCAAATCGGCGAAATACACGGTCGAGCGGCCTCTCCTGCTCGGCGCGGCCCTGGCGGGCGCGCCCGATCCCGTACGCGCGGCGTATTCGTCCTTCGGCCTGCCACTCGGCGAGGCGTTCCAGCTGCGTGACGACGTGCTCGGGGTCTTCGGCGATCCGGTCGAGACCGGCAAGCCGGCCGGCGACGACCTGCGCGAGGGCAAGCGGACCTACCTGGTGGCGGCCGCGTTCTCCGCGCTCTCGGCCGGCGACCGGGCCACGCTCGACGCCGGGCTCGGCGACCAGGGTCTCGACGACGAGGGCGTGGCGCGGCTGCGGGCGCTGATCCGCGATTCGGGTGCCCTCGCCGCGACCGAGCGCCGCATCGACGAGCTGATGACGGCCTCGCTGGCCGCGCTGGCCGACGCGCCGATCGACGAGACGGCCCGCCGGGTGCTGCGGGAACTCGCCGACGCCGCCATCCGCCGGACCGTCTGAACCGGGCCTTCGCCAACAGCGCGAGCACGCTGCCGCCGAAGACGACGCAGCCGGACACGTAGGCCACGATCGTCGCACCGTTTCGGCTGCCCCGGTCGCGCACGGCGCCGGGCGAGAGACCGAACCGGGCGGCGATCTCCTGCGGCCCGGCTCCCCGCACCGCCATCACGGCCCGCCCACTCGTACTCATCGGCACCAGCTGCCCGTGGCGCGGCCGCTCTAGGCTCGGCCCGTGCTGGACTCGGGGGTCATCTGGAACGTCGTCGACCAGTGGCCCGTGCTGAGCATCCTGGCGCTGACCGCCGTTCTCGCGTGGCCCCTCGGCCGCCGCCTGGGCCGCGGCGCCCCGGGCGTGGCGTTCGTGGCGGTTCTGGGCGCTGTGCTGGCGGCGACCACGACGACCCGGCAGCCGGAGTTCTCGCTCGGCGGCCTTCACCCCTACCTGCGCGAGTTCCTCGATCCGGTCTACCTGCTGGACGGCTTCGGCAGCACCGCCGAGAAGCTGGCCAACATCGGGCTCTTCCTGCCGCTGGCCGCGCTGGCCACGCTGCTCTGGCGCCGCCCGGTCGGGGTCGTGGCGGCGAGCGCCGGGCTGAGTTTCCTCATCGAGGCGTGGCAGGCTTACATCGGACGCGCGGGCGACGCCGTGGACGTCGTACACAACACGTTCGGCGCGATCCTCGGCACGATCGTCGCTCTGGCCGTCGTCAGCTCCCGCCGCACCGGCCCCGCTCACTAAGCGATGCCACTCACTAAGCGATTCCCCGGCGGGCGAACGAGGCGGCGGTGCGGTCGAAGATCTCGACGGCCTGGTCGGGCCGGGCCGCGGCCTCGGCCAGCGCGAGGCCGGTCTGCGGGTCGTAGCCGATCAGGCCGGTGTGCTGCTCGACGATGCGGCCGAGGGCGTAGATCTGGCCGACGATGGTGGCGGCGTCACCACCGCTGTACCGGTACGGCACCGTGATCGCGGCGCTGTGCCGATAGAGATTGAGCTGAATGCCGGTCGGCCGGTGTTCGAGCTCGCAGTACAGCTCTCCCTCGTGGACCGCGACGTCGCCCAGCAGCTCCCGGACGGCGGCCGTCACGGTGGCCCTGACCTCGGCGTCCAGCGCCTCGGCGGCACCGTCGTCGACGGCCTCGAAAGCCTCGCCGGCGTCCTTGCGGAGGAACTCCAGGTCGTAACTCATGGCTGCGCACTTTATCGGCGCGACCACTCACTCACGTCGCCCGGTCGGGGCGAGCGTTCTGGGCGCGCCAGCGCCCTGCTCGGCCCGGCCGGGCCCTCGGCGTGAGCAGCGGTCTGTACCCCGCTCCCGGCTACGACCCGGATTTTCTGATCTTGGCCAGCAGGCGGCTGCCCTGGCCGGCGGGTGGCTCGCGGTCGATGCCGCGGCGGCCCCAGAAGATCCAGAGGGAGAGCGTGAGCAGGACCATGCCGAAGCCGAAGAGGAGATCTTCGACCGGGGCGTGGGCGATGCGCAGGCCGAGGATGTCGCGGGGGTTGTAGAGGACGATGCCCCGGCCGGTCAGGATGCCGTTGGAGAGCAGCTGGAAGACGATCACGATCGGGTAGGTGGCCCAGAAGACCGCCCGCGTGACCAGGCGGGTGCGCAGGACGAAGAGGTCGGCCACCACGGAGAGGGCGACGCCGAGGAGGGCGGCGACGGTGTAGGTCACTCGTCGCCGGCCGGTTTGCCGAGGACGGCCCGGACCGCCTCGAGGCCGAGGATCGCGCAGAACGGCACGACCAGGAAGAACAGGACCTCGTCGATCGGCAGGTGGCCGGGCAGCAGGACGCCGGTGATCTGGCCGCGGTCGAAGTGCCAGTGGCCGGCGGCGATCGCGGCCAGATCCCAGGCCGTGAAGACGGCGGCCACCGGCAGCACGGTGAGCAGGAGCCGGCGCCAGCGACGGAGGACGTGCACGCGCAGGACCGGCTCGAGCCAGAGGGCCGTGACCAGGCACCCGGCCAGGACGGCCAGGTAGGCCAGGTGGCGCACGGCGTCAGAAACCGATGGCCTGGGCCCGCCGCTTGACCTCGCGGGCCAACGGGCCACCGAGGCCGACCGCCGGGCTGCCCTGGAGTGCCTCGTCGGGTTGGTAGAGCCACCGGAGTGCCTCTTCGTCGTTATACCCGGCGTCGCGCAGCAAGTTGAGCACGCCGGGAAGGTGTTTGAGCACGGTGTCGTTCGCCAGCAGCTCGGCGGGCACCACGCGCACCCCGTCGCGCCGGACGGCGAGCAGGTGGCCGTCGCGGACCATCTGGTTCACCTTGCTGATCGACAGGTCGAGCTTCTCGGCCACGTCCGGTAGGGGCATCCACCCGGCCGGACCGGCGGTTACGGAATCACTCACCAGTACAGCCTGCCAGATAAAAAGGAGTGCGAGCCCGATGAGTGTGTGGCGGAGGACCCGTACGGAGGTGGCCGGTGCGTGGCGGTCGATGCGCTACGACATGGGCCGGCGGCCGTCGGAGCCGCCCGCCGACGGCCACGACGTGACGTCGACCGGGATGAACACGTTCGGGGGTGCGGGGCTCGACTTCGGTCCCGAGCCGATCGAGATGCCGGTGGCGGGACGCATGCCGGAGCCCCGCCGGTCGCCGCGGCGGGCGATGGCGGTGTCGGCGTTCGGGGTGCTGACGGTGGCCGGGGCGGCCGCGGCCTATCTGGTCGTGGTGAACGGGCTGGTGCCGATGCGGGACGAGGGGCCGGCCGCGGCGGGGACGCTGCCGCCGGCGACGGCGGAGACGGGGATCGGGCGGTCGCCGCGCGCGCCGCGGATCCCGGTGGACCGGACGCCCCGTAGCGCGGCGCCCGTGATCAACACAACTCCCGCGGGCCGGCCGCCGGCGGTCGTGGTGCCGAGACCGCCCCAAAAGGCGAGTCCGATTCGGACGAAAAAACCGGCAGATCCGATTTGCTGTGTGAATCCGCCGGCGCCCACGCCCACCGCTCCGGCCTCGTCACCCTCCCCCACGCCCTCGGCGACGTCATCGCCGTCGGCGAGCGAGTCCGACTCCGGCGATCCGAGCGGAAATCCCAGCGAAACGCCCGAACCCCGCAAGAGCCGAAAACCCGGTCATCACCGACGGCACCGCTGAATGCGGGGCAGAAAACCACGGAGTGCGAGCAGGTCAGTACCCGTTTGGACTCAGCTATGACATCCTGGTCTGCCCCCACCCGAAAGACACATACACTTCACGCCGATGGACACCACAGTCGCCGACACGTTGATCGGCACGACGATTGACAGCCGCTACCGGATCACCGGTCGAGTGGCCCGTGGTGGCATGGCGACCGTCTACACGGCTCTCGACGAGAGGCTCGAGCGCACCGTCGCTCTGAAGATCATTCACCCGTCGCAGGCGACGAACGTCCACTTCGTGGACCGCTTCACCGACGAGGCCAAGACGATCGCCCGGCTCACCCACCCCAACGTCGTCGCCGTTTACGATCAGGGCCGCCACCTCGGCCTGCCCTATCTGGTCATGGAATACGTGCACGGCAAGACCCTGCGCGACCTGCTGACCCAGCGCCGCAAACTCAGCCCGGTCGAGGCCTGCGCGATCCTCGAGCAGATGCTCTCCGCGATCGCCGCCGCACACCGGGCCGGCCTGGTCCACCGGGATGTGAAGCCGGAGAACGTGCTCGTCGCCGAGGCGCCGAGCGGCGGCTCCGACAACCTGGTCGACGCGGTGGTCAAGGTGGCCGACTTCGGCCTGGCCCGCGCGGTCGAGGCCAGCAGCTCCGACAATTCGGGCCAGCTGATGGCGACTGTGGCCTATGTCGCACCCGAGCTCGTCACCGACGGCCACGCCGACGCCCGCACCGACGTCTACTCGGCCGGCATCGTGCTGTTCGAGATGCTGACCGGCCGGGTGCCCTACGACGGCGACGACCCGGTCGAGGTGGCCTGGCAGCACGTCGACAACGACGTGCCGGCCCCGTCGACGATCGTCCGCGGCCTGCCGCCGGTGCTCGACGACCTGGTGGCCCGCGCGACCCGGCGCGACCCGGGCGCCCGCCCGACCGACGCCGGCGCGCTGCTGGCCGAGGTGCAGACGGTCAAGGACGACCTCGGCGTGCAGAACGCCGAGACCGCCCTGCTGCGCGCGGTGCCCGCCCCGCAGCCGACCCGGCACGGCGCGATGGACGCCACCGCGCTGGTCCCGGCGGTCAACGCGACCTCGGTCGAGCAGCGGCCGTCCTGGGCCCGGCTGCCCGAGCAGGCCCCCCGGCCGCCCCGCCGGGCCGGTTCCACCTTCACGTCGACCGGCAAGCCGCCGACCGGCCGTCGATACGACCGGCGCCGCATCCTGCTGATGTCGGCGGTCGCGGTGATGGCGCTCGTCGTCATCGGCAGCACGTGGTGGGTCACGATGGGCCGCTACACCGACGCTCCCAACCTGGTCAACATGACCAAGGCCCAGGCCGAGCTGTACGCGCGGCAACACCACTTCGAGGTCTTCTACGCGCCACCGGCCTACAGCCAGACCGCGCCCAAGGACGCGGTGATCGACCAGAAGCCGAGGGCCACCGAAAAGATCGTCAAGGGCGGCACGCTGACCCTCACGCTGTCGCTCGGCCCGGAGCAGTTCCCGGTGCCCGACGACCTGGTCGGCCACGAGCTGTCGGCCGTGCAGGGCGAGCTCGACGGCCTCGGCCTCAAGCTCAAGCAGGGCAAGGGACAATACAGCGACACGGTTCCCGAGGGCTCGGTCGTCTCGACCGACCCCAAGGCGGGCACCCAGCTCAAGCGCGGCGACACGGTCACGGTCGTGGTCAGCCAGGGCAAGGCGCCGATCAGCGTGCCCGACGAGACCGGGAAGAACATCAACACCGTCCGCGGCGAGCTGCAGGCCCTCGGCCTGGAGGTCAACGAGAAGTACGTCGACGGCGACCAGCCGGCCGACACGGTGGTCAGCCAGTCGCCCAAGCCGGGCACCGGCGCGTCGCAGAACGACACGATCACCCTCAACGTGAGCAAGGGCCCGCCGCTGGTCGGCATCCCCGACATCCAGAACCAGCCCTGCCAGCAGGCGCAGCAGGCGCTTCAGCAGGCCGGCCTGGCGCCGCAGATCGCCGGCAACCCCAACGCGTTCGCCCACGGCACCAACCCGCCGGCCGGCACCCAGGTGCCCGGCCAGACCCAGATCCAGCTGCTGTGCTTCTAGACCAGAGGCGAATCGGCTCGCACACGAAGACGGCGGGCGGCCTGGCCAAGGCCGCCCTGCCCTACGTCGACGCCGCCGGCTCGGAGACCCTGCAGGTCTATGTCTCCAACTCGCGCGGCTGGGCCCTCCCGCCCGGCGACCCGAAGCAGGACACGCTGTTCCGCGACGGCTGCGGAGAGCGCGGCCTGCCCGCCTACGTGCACGCGTCGCTGCTGGTCAACCTGGGCTCGCCGACCGACCTGACGGTCGAGCGGTCGGTCGCCACGCTGGCACACGCGCTCGACCGCGGCCACGCCATCGGCGCGACCGCGGTCGTCTTCCACGCCGGCAGCTCGGTCACCGAGGAATACACGCCCAAGGCCATGCACCAGCTCCGCGAGGCGCTGCTGCCGCTGCTCGACTCGGCGGCCGCGCGCGGGCTGCCCCGGCTGCTGGTCGAGCCGAGCGCCGGGGGCGGCCGCAGCCTCGCCTCCAAGATGCAGGATCTCGGCCCCTACCTGGCCGCGGTCGAGCAGCACCCGTGGCTGGGCGTCTGCTTCGACACCTGCCACGCCTGGGCGGCCGGCCACGACCTGGCCACCCCGGGCGGCATGACAGCGACGCTGGACGCGCTGATCGAGACGATCGGTCCGGGCCGCCTCCAGCTGATCCACGCCAACGACTCGAAGGACGAGTGCGGTTCGACCCGCGACCGCCACGAGACCATCGGCCAGGGCCGGATCGGCTCGGCACCGTTCGCCGAGCTGCTGGCCCATCCGGCGACCGCCGGCATTCCGGTCATCGTCGAGACGCCGAGCGAGGAGCACGCCGGCCACGCGGCCGACATCGCCCTGCTCAAATCCCTGCGCCAGCCCTGACCCGACTTGCCTCGGTCAATCATGGTCACCACAATGGCGGCGTGCCCGATGTCCCCGCGGACCAGCCCGCCGCCGAAACCCCAGCTCAGCCCCCGGTAGCCCCCGAGGCCCCGGCCGAGCCGGTCGCGGAGGCTCCCCGGGCGGTGCCTGCGGTCGCTGCACCGCCGACGGCTCCTTTCCCGTACGCGTACGGGCCGCCCCCACCCGCACCAGAATCGCCAGGCGCACCCACCGGGGGTTATGCCCCGGCGCCCGCGGGTCATCCGGCCCCGCCCGGGGCTTACGCACCGCCCGCCGGGGGTTATCCGGGCCCGCCCGCGGCCTGGCCGGGTGGGGGTTATCCCCCGGCCGGAGGCTGGCCCGGCGGCCCCGTTCCCCCGCCGCCCGGCTGGTTCCCCCCGGGGATGCCGCCGCCGAAGCCCAAGGCCTCCCGCGCCGCCGTGATCGTCACCATCGTCGCGATCGTGATCGTGCTCACCTGCCTGAGCTTCGGCACCGTGGTCTTCTTCACGCTCCGCCACGACGACAGCCTCGACCAGGCCGGGGGTGCCCCCGCCACCCCGCCGACCGCCGAACCGTTCCCGACCGACCTGCCGACCGGCGACCCGGATCGGACGTACGCCGCCCACGAGGGCGACATCCGGCAGTTCATCGTCGACCGGCCGGACGGGGTTCAGGCGTGGGAGGGTGCCCCGTCCGACCAGTTCCTCGATCTGAAGACGGCCGCCGCCGATTTCGCCGACCCGAACGACGGCAAGGCCGTGCTCCAGCAGTATCACTTCGTCGACGGCTACACCCGCCGCTGGATCGACGACGACAAGAACATGGTGAAGGTGCGGGTCCTCCGCTTCGCGAGCCCCTCCGACGGGGACAACTTCACCAACTTCTTCATCGACGCCAACCAGGGCGGCAGCTGGGGCGACCCGCAGCCGGTGCCGGGCATCGACACCGCGGCCGGGTTCGTGGAGGACAAGCCGATGGAAAACGGCTACCAGCGTTCGGTGGCCGTCGGCGACGCCGGCGACATCGTCGCGATCGTCATCGCCGACCAGATGCCCACGGCCGACGCCGCGGTGCCCGACGCGGAGCTCCTAGACGAATTCGACCTGCTGTAACCCGTCTCCCGTTCGCGCCAAGCGCTCGCGACTCAGATACCGGACCGGCTTGCCGAGCGACTCCGCGTAGGCAATCTCTTGTCGGGTTGATTCTCCTAGGTAGCCGCCCGGATCCACGATGTACACCTCGTCCGCCATGCGAATCTTTTGGAAGTGCACGACGCCCAGCCGCCCCTTCAGGTCCGAGCTGTCGACTATCCAGTCGTAGTCCGGCAGATCGGGCAGGCCGAACATCCCGAGGCTGATCACCACGCAACCTTCCATCGTGAGCCGCTGGTTGACTTCGGCGAACTCAGCCTCAAACTTGGTCGAGCCGCAGAGCGTGATGACCTTGGCCTCGCCCTCGGCCGACTGCGGCGCCTGATGGTCCTCCATGAGGTCATGATCGATGAACGGGCAGGACAAGTCCATTGCCGCTCCTGGGCGTCCACGCCGCAGGCAACCGGCGTCTGCCTTGGACGCCCGTCACCTTCCGTGAGCGCTGCGCTGACCGACGACAGGTGAGCCGACGATCAGCAACCGGCTGTCCAGCGTTGAGATGATCACTTGATGGAACAGGTGAGTAGCCGTGTGGTGTACCGCAATCCGTGGATGACCGTCAGGGAAGACGAGATCAGGCGACCGGACGGCAGTCCCGGCGTCTTCGGGGTGGTTGAGAAGCCGGACTTCGCGTTGGTCCTGCCCCGGTGCCATGAGGGCTTCTGGCTGGTGGAGCAGTTCCGCTATCCGGTGGGACGGCGGGCGTGGGAGTTCCCGCAGGGCAGTTGGGGCCGAGACGCCGTCGACGATCAGGTGGCCCTCGCCCGGAAGGAGTTGGCCGAGGAGACCGGCCTGCGCGCTGGGTCCATGACACACCTGGGTCATCTGTTCGAGGCGTACGGGTTCTCGACCCAGGGGTTCGACGTCTATCTCGCGACGGAACTTGAGCAGGGCGCCCCGGACCGGGAGGCGAGTGAGCAGGACATGATCCACCGCGCGTTCAGCGATACCGACATTGCGGAGATGATCCGTTCCGGGCAGATCGTGGACGCGCCCTCGCTGGCGGCTCTGACTCTCTATCGGCTGCAGTCGGTTTAGCCGGCTCGGCCGTACATCTGCCGTTTGAGATCCGGAGCTGAAGGGCGGCCTCAACCCGGCGGTCACGCCGTTGACGAAGCGGTTGATGCCCGGCAGGTCGGCCTGCCCGGCGCAGGTGAGTCAATGGCCGAGGCGGTGACCGTGTGGCTGCGCCATGATCGCGGCGAAGGACCGTACCCGCTCGGCGGCGGCTGGACCTCTCGCTGCGGCGGCCCGGCGACGTGTCAGTCCGGCGACCTGTTCGGCGAACGTCCGCGTCCCACAGGAGATGTTGCGCAGAGCAAGCGCCGCACCGTCAGGCACAGTTCCACCACGCGGCCTGCGACCGGTAGACGCTGATACGGCGAATGCACCCGTGCCGAGGCGACCGCACAGGCCGGACAACTTTGCTTGCCGCTGCGCGCCGCAGCATGAAGAACGACGCCATCCTGAGCGTCGATGACCTCTACGCCGTCAAGATGCGGCAACAGCCGGCTGATGAGAACAAAACCACCCGGTGTCGTTCAACCTGGGTGATGCCGCACTCCACGGCCTGACGCAGCCGGTACACCGGCGGGTCGAAGGTGGGCGGCCGCCCGCCTTCGGCTCCTTTGCCCTTGCGGTGGGCGCGCAACCGCCCCACAACACCGGCCGTTACGAACACGGATCAGAACGGGCGGCGCGGGCGGAAGGTCGGCCGGTCGCCCTCGCGGGTCAGGGTCGGGAACAGGCTGGAGTTGATCTGCCAGGACGGCGCCTGCCGGGTCTGCACCTGCGTCAGCGTGCGGGTCAGGGTCTGCAGCATGTCGGCCAGCGCCTGGTGCAGCTGGGCGTCGGTGACCATGCCCTGGCCGTCGACGGCGTGCGGCACCAGCGGGATGCGCTGGCAGGCCGCGTGCAGCAGCCGGGCGTTGCACTGGGCGAGCACGGTCTCGAGCGTGAGCCGGGCGCCCTCGTCCTGGCCGGGGGTTGCGACCGACAGCCAGGCGACCGGTTTGCCGCCCAGGTCGCCGCCGGCCACCACGTGGTCGAGCAGGTTCTTGAGGCTGCCCGGGAGCGACCCGGCGTATTCGGGGGTGCAGAACAGCACCGCGTCGGCGGCGGCGATCCGCTCGCGTACGGAAAGGGCGGCCGCCGGTGCCGCCTCGCCGGGAACGAAGGCGGGCAGGTGCCGGAGGCCTTCGTAGACCTCGGCCACGAGCCCGGGCGGCGCCAGCCGGGCCGCCGTGCGCAGAGCGGAGGTCTGCAGCGACGACTCGGCGGTGCTGCCCGAGATCATGAGAAGGCTGGTCATGACTAGGACAGTAGGCGGACGAGGACGTCGATCGCCTTGTCGACCGCTTCGTCGTCGAGGTCGAGGTGGGTGACCAGGCGGGCGACCTGGGGCAGCATGGGAGAAATGTAGACGCCCTCGTCGGCTGCCGCCGCGGTCAGGCCGACGGCGTCGAAGCGGTTCTTGGAGAGGTCGAGCGGCACGAGGTTGGTGCGGACGAGCGAGGGGTCGACGACGCCGAGCGGCGCCAGCGCCGAAGCGATGCGGTTGGCGCGCGCGTGGTCCTCGGCGAGCCGCTCGATGTTGTGGTCGAGCGCGTAGAGGCCGGCCGCGGCCAGGATGCCGACCTGGCGCATGCCGCCGCCCATGCGCTTGCGCAGGATGCGGGCGCGGGCGACTTTGTCGGCGCTGCCGATGACCAGCGAGCCGACCGGCGCGCCGAGGCCCTTGGAGAGGCAGACCGAAATGGTGTCGAAGAGGGCACCGTAGTCGCTCAGCGGCACCCCGTCGGCGACGTGCGCGTGCCAGATGCGGGCGCCGTCGCAGTGCAGCGCGACTCCCGCCGCCTGGGTGACGTCGCGCAGGGCCTGCAGCGTGGCCAGCGGCACGACGCCACCGCCGCCCAGGTTGTGGGTCTGCTCGACCGCGACCGCGTGGGTGGCCACCGTGTAGCCGCCGGAGCCGCGGAACATCGCGGCGATCGCGTCGGGGTCGATGTTGGCGCCGACCGAGCCCCACGTGCGCGAGGAGATGCCGCCGATCGCCGCGGCCGCGCCCATCTCGTAGACCAGGACGTGCGCGTCGGCCCCGGCCAGCAGCTCGCCGCCGGGCTGCACGACCAGTTGGAGGGCGATCTGGTTGGCCATCGTGCCGGACGGCGCGAACAATGCCGCCTCGTGGCCGAACATCTCGGCGACCCGGGATTCGAGCCGGGCCACGGTCGGGTCGTCGCCGAACACGTCGTCCCCGACCTCGGCGGTGGCTATCGCCTCCCGCATGCCCGGGGAGGGACGGGTGACGGTGTCCGAACGAAGGTCAGCCACGAAGCATCTCCGCAACGAGGAAGGCGAGCTCGAGGCTCTGCTGGGTATTGAGTCGGGGATCGCAGGCGGTCTCGTAGCGATCCGGGAGGTCGAGGTCGGCGATGCCCTGGGCGCCGCCCAGGCACTCGGTGACGTCTTCGCCGGTCAGCTCGATGTGGATGCCGCCGGGGTGGGTGCCGAGGTTGCGGTGCACCTCGAAGTAGCCGAGCACCTCGTCGACGATGCGGTCGAAGTGCCGGGTCTTGTAGCCGTTGGACGACTCGTGGGTGTTGCCGTGCATCGGGTCGCACTGCCAGACGACCTTGGCCCCGGACGCGTGCACCTTTTCGACCAGGGGCGGCAGCGCGTCGCGGACCTTGCCGTTGCCCATCCGGCTGATCAGGGTGAGCCGGCCCGGGATGTTGTCGGGGTTGAGCATCTCGCAGAGCTCGAGCGCGGTCTCGGGCGAGGTGCCGGGGCCGAGCTTGACGCCGATCGGGTTGGCGATCCGGCTGATGAAGTCGAGGTGGGCGTGGCCCATCTGCCGGGTGCGTTCGCCCACCCACAGGAAGTGGCCACTGAGCCCGTACGCCTTGCCGTCGCTCACCCGGGTGAGGGCCCGGTCGTATTCGAGCGCGAGTGCCTCGTGCGAGCAGTAGAGGCTGACCGTCCGCAGGGCCTCGCTGTCGGTCATGCCGCAGGCCCGGATGAAGTCGAGGGCCCGGTCGATCTCGCGGGCGATCGCCTCGTAGCGCTCGCCGGCCGCCGAGACCCGGACGAAGTCCTTGTTCCAGTCGTGCAGCCCGTGCAGGTCGGCCAGGCCACCGGCGAGGTAGGCCCGGAGCATGTTCATGGCGGCGGCCGAGTTGGCGTACGCCCGGATCATGCGCTGCGGGTCGGCGACGCGGGCCGACTCGTTGGCCTCGATCGAGTTGATCATGTCGCCGCGGTAGGCCGGCAGCCCCAGCGAGTCGGTCGGCACCGAGCGGGGCTTCGTGTACTGCCCGGCCGCCCGGGCGACCTTGACCACGGGCATCGAGGCGCCGTACGTCAGGACGACCGCCATCTGCAGCAGCGTGCGCGCGTTGGCCAGCAGGTGGCTCTCGGTGTTGTCGGCGAAAGTCTCGGCGCAGTCGCCGCCCTGCAGCAGGAACGCCCGGCCCTCGCACACCTCGGCCAGCCGCACCCGCAGCTGGTCGACCTCGTAGGGCGCCACGATCGACGGGACACTGTCGAGGACTTTGCAGACCGAGGCGACCTCGTCCATGTCGGGCCACGGCGGCATCTGCACGCGCGGCAGGTCGCGCCAGCGGTCGAGGCCGAGCGCCGCGTCCTCGGCCGAGTCGGTGGACGGGCGCGATGTCTGCAGGGCCGGGTTCGCGACTCCCGGATGGCTGAGCTGGTGCCACTCTCGCATGCCCACGAGCGTACGGAAGAGGGGCACCGGCCTGATGGCCGGTGCCCCCGGTGTCTCAAATCTTCTAGAGGTTGTTCTTGATCGCGGAGATCAGCTCACCGTTGCTCGTATCGCCGGAGAACTCCCAGAAGAACGCGCCGCCGAGACCCTGCTGCTTCACATAGCTCATCTTGCCGGCGACCGTCGACGGGGTGTCGTAGCTCCACCAGTTGTTGCCGCAGAACGCGTACGCGGTGCCGCCGACCGTGCCGGTGGCCGGGCAACTGTTCTTGAGGACCTTGTAGTCCTCGATGCCCGCCTCGTAGGTGCCCGGTGCCGCACCGGTCGCCGAGCCGCCGGGCGCCGCCTGGGTGACGCCGGTCCAGCCGCGGCCGTAGAAGCCGATGCCGAGCAGCATCTTGCTGGCCGGTACGCCCTTGCTCTTGAGCTTCTGGATCGCCGCGTCGGAGTAGAAGCCGGCGGTCGGGATGCCGGGGTACGAGTTGAGCGGCGAGTGCGGGGCGGTCGGGCCACTCGGGGAGAAGGCGCCGAAGTAGTCGTAGGTCATCGGGAAGACCAGGTTGAGCTTCTGGATGCCCGAGGCGTAGTCGGCCACGTCGAGCTTGCCGCCGTTGGAGCCGTCGGCCGAGATCGCCGAGGTGATCAGGAACGACGACCCGAACTTGTTCCGCAGGGCCGTGATGACGTTGTTGTAGGCGGCCGGGCCCGAGGCGTCGCACTGCAGGCCGCAGGCGTTCGGGTATTCCCAGTCGATGTCGATGCCGTCGAAGACGTCCGACCAGCGCGGGTCCTTGATCAGGTTGTAGCAGCTGTTGGCGAACGCGGTCGGGTTGGCCGCGGCCTGGGTGAAGCCGGACGACCAGGTCCAGCCGCCGAACGACCAGATGACCTTGATGTTCGGGTACTGCTTCTTGAGCTTGCGCAGCTGGTTGAAGCTGCCCCGCAGCGCGCCGGCGTCCCAGCTGTCGGCGACGCCGTCCACGCTGGTGGCGGTCGTGTAGGCCTGGTCGTAGTCGGCGTACGAGTCACCGATCGAGCACTGGCCGCCGCTGGTGTTGCCGAACGCGTACAGGATGTGCGTGAGCTTGCTCGCCGAACCGGACGTGACCAGGTTCTTCACGAAGTACTGACGGGCGTAGACGCCCCACTCCGCGAAGTAGCCGACGACGTTCTTGCCGGAAGGACCACCAGTGGGCGGGGTGGTCGTGGGCGGAGTGGTCGTGGGGGGAGCAGTGGTGGGCGGCGGGGTCGTCGTGCCGCCACCGCACGCGCCGGCGTCGGTCCACACGTCCCACTGGGTGCTGTGCGTGGCCGGGGATTCGTTCTGGGTCCACCACTTGGCGGTGTAGTTGTGGCCGTTCTGGGAGGCGCTGTTGCCCTGCACATATGTGGCGGTGGAAGACCACGCTGGGGCACAGGCCGTCGCGGCCGAGGCCTGGACCGCGGGGATCATGGCGGTGGAGGCCACCACGACCGCCCCGGCCCAGAGGGCGCGCCGGAGGGATTTCTGCACGTCAGTCTCCTCGTGAACAGTTAGGAAAGTTTCCAAAAAGTTCGTAGGAGAGACGGTAGTCACATATATTCACAGTCGTCAAGATGTTCATGAGCGCCGCCACCGAACGTGACGGGGTGCACACGATCGGACACAGCGCGTAGGCTGCCGACATGACCGTCTTCGACGTCGACATCGACGCTCTCACCGGTGGACCGGCCCGCCTCGACCAATACCGCGGCTCGGCCGTCCTGGTGGTCAACGTCGCCAGCAAGTGCGGCATGACACCGCAATACGCCGGCCTGCAGGCCCTCTGGGCGTCCCGGCGCGACCGTGGACTGACCGTGCTCGGCGTGCCCTGCAACCAGTTCGGCAGCCAGGAACCCGGTACGGCGGCCGAGATCGGCGAGTTCTGCGAGATCAACTACGGCGTCACCTTCCCGCTGACGACCAAGGTAGAGGTCAACGGGCCCGGTCGGCACCCGCTCTATCGTGAACTGATCGGCGACGGCGGCGACGTCCAGTGGAACTTCGAGAAGTTCCTGGTCGCGCCGGACGGTCAGGTCGCCTACCGGTTCGAGCCCGGGGTGCCACCGGACGACCCCGAACTCGTCGCGGCCATCGAGAAGCTGCTCCCCCGCTGAGCCAGCGATGAGCATCCACGTGATCGGAGTCGACGCGTACGCGCTCGGCTGGGTCGGGGTCGAATTGCGGGATGGTTCGTTCGGGCGGGCGGTGCTCGCCTCCTCGCTCTACGAGATCGTCGCGGGCGGCTCCGGCGCCGCGGTGATCGGAGTGGACATTCCGCTCGGCATGCTGCCGGACAAGTGGCGCGCCGCCGACTCGCTGGCCGCCGACCAGCTCGGACCGCGCCGGGGCAGCGTCTTCCGGGTGCCGCCGCGCGCGGTCTGGCAGGAGGCCGACTTCGCCGCCGCCAACCGGGTCTGCCGCGAGCTCACCGGGGCCGGCCTCAGCCGGCAGTCGTGGGCCCTGCGGCCCAAGCTCCTCGAGGCCAACGCGATCTGGGAACGCCACCCCGGCCTCCTCTTCGAGGCCCACCCCGAGGTCAGCTTCCGCACGATGGCGGGCGAGCCGCTGGCGTACGCGAAGAAGACGTGGACCGGCCAGGCCCGGCGCCGTGAGCTGCTCGTCAAGAACGGGATCGTGCTGCCGGACCAGATCGGGCCGGCCGGCCAGGCCCCGCCGGACGACATCCTGGACGCGGCCGCGGTCGCCTGGACGGCCCACCGGATGGCCACCGGGGCGGCGCTGAGCCACCCCGACCCGCCGGAGGAGGACAACGGAGCGAAGATCGCGATCTGGTATTAGCCCAACGGAAAAGAGGCTCCTATGTGAGCTCGGCGGCGATCTGCCGCGCGCGATCGCGGGCCGCCTCCAGCGCGGTCATCATCGCGCCACGCACGCCGTGGTTCTCCAGCTCGCGGATCGCCGAGACGGTGGTGCCGGCGGGCGAGCTGACCGCCTGCCGCAGCTTGACCGGCTCGTCGCCGGAGTCACGCAGCATCGCCGCCGCGCCGGCCGCGGTCTGCACGACCAGATCGCGCGCCACCGCGTGCGGCAGCCCGAGCAGAACGCCGGCGTCGATCATCGCCTCGGCCAGGAAGTAGAAGTAGGCCGGGCCGGAACCGGAGAGCGCGGTGACCGCGTCCTGCTGCGACTCGGGCACCCGCATCGTCGCGCCCAGCGGCCGGAAGATCTCCTCGGTCAGCGCCAGGTGCTCCTCGGTCACGTGCGGCCCGGGCGAGATCACGGTCATCGCCTGGTCGACCTTGGCCGGGGTGTTGGTCATGACCCGCACGACCGGGATGCCGCCCGGCAGCCGCTCGGTGAAGAAGCCGGTCGGCAGGCCTGCGCAGAGCGAGACCACGAGCTTGCCGGGCGGCACCTTCATCCCGAAGTCGTCGAGCAGGCGGCCCGCGTCCTGCGGCTTCACCGCGATCAGCAGCACGTCGGCCTGGGTGACCGCGGTCAGGTTGGGCACCGGGCGGATGCCGTAGCGCTCGCCCAGCTCGGCCGCCCGCTCGGGGCGCCGGGTGGTGGCCAGCACCCCCTCGGGCGGCCAGCCGGCCCGCAGCAGTCCGGCGAGGACCAGCTCGCCGAGCTTGCCCGCGCCGATCACGGCGACACTGCTCTTGGTCATGGTGCCCCTTCAATGAAAAAGGGGCGGCCATCGGCCGCCCCCGGAAAAACGCCGACTCAGCTACCGAAGAAGACCTCGGCCTCTTCATAGCGGGAGAGCGGAACGGTCTTCAGCTCGCCAGTGCCCTCGATCAGCGGCACGCGCACGATGTCGGTGCCCCGTAGCGCCATCATCTTACCGAAATCGCCCTCGTGGACGGCGTCGATCGCCTGGAGGCCGAAGCGGGTCGCGAGCACCCGGTCGAATGCGGTCGGGGTGCCACCGCGCTGGATGTGCCCGAGCACGACCGTGCGGGCCTCCTTGCCGGTCTTCTCCTCCAGCTGCTCGGCCAGCCACTGGCCGATGCCGCCGAGGCGGACGTGGCCGAACGAGTCGAGCTCCTGGGTGCGCGTGACCATCTGGCCCTCGAGCGGCTGCGCGCCCTCGGCGACCACGACGATCGGCGCGTATTCGACCTGGAAGCGCTTGGTCACGTACGTCGCGACCTGCTCGACGTCGAAGTTGCGCTCGGGCAGCAGGATCACGTTGGCGCCACCGGCCAGGCCGGCGTGCAGGGCGATCCAGCCGGCGTGCCGGCCCATGACCTCGACGACCAGCGTGCGGTGGTGCGACTCGGCGGTGGTGTGCAGCCGGTCGATGGCCTCCATCGCGATGTTGACCGCGGTGTCGAAGCCGAACGTGAAGTCGGTCGCGTTGAGGTCGTTGTCGATCGTCTTCGGCACGCCGACGACGTTGACGCCGAGGTCGTTGAGCTTGGTGGCGACGCCCAGGGTGTCCTCGCCGCCGATCGCGACCAGCGCGTCGACGCCCTGCTCGGCCAGGTTGGCCTTGATGCGGTCGACACCCCCGTCGATCTTGAACGGGTTGGTGCGTGAGGAGCCGAGGATGGTGCCGCCGCGCGGCAGGATGCCACGAACCTCCGCGATGCCGAGCGGCTTCGTCAGACCCTCCAGCGGGCCCTTCCAGCCGTCGCGGAAGCCGACGAACTCGTGACCGTACGCGGCGACGCCCTTGCGGACCACCGCCCGGATCACCGCGTTGAGACCGGGGCAGTCGCCGCCGCCGGTGAGCACGCCGATGCGCATGATTTGCTCGTCCTCCCTGATCGGGTATGCGAGAAGCAGATGGCCCGTCGCTGAAAACCCGGTCGGCAGCGTTGCCGGGCCCGGGGCGGGCGCAAGCCGCACTTTAGTCGCCGTCACATCCCCGGACGAAAGCGCCTCCCCCGACCGGGTCAGCCTAAACGCCCCGGCTACGCGTTGTTCGGCGAAAGGACGTTCCAGCGGGCGAGGTTGTGCCGGGCGTCGACGAGCGCGTCGTGCCGGCCGGCCATCGTGGGCAGCTTGGGACGGCCGCGGTCGTCCCAGAGCTGGCGCAGGTCCTTGGTGAAGCGCGGGATCTCACGGGGCAGGGCCGGCATCGCACCCCAGAGCTGGGCGAGGACGACGTGGTCGTACGCCGCGTACCACGCCCAGAGCTCGATCTCCTCGTCGCGCCCGCGGACCGGTTCCATGAGGAACGCGTACAGGTCGTCGCGGATGCGCTCGCGGGAGCGCCAGGCCTTGTCCCCCGGGCTGGGTAGTTTTTCGAGCACGTTGCGCCGGACCCACGGGATCGCCCGGGAGTCGTCGAACTCGGTGCTGATCGCGTAGAACTCGCGACCGTTCTCGTCGACCACGCCGATCGAGACGAGGTCGACCACACGGCCGTCCTCGATGAACTCGCAGTCATAAAAGTAGCGGTAGGGCATCGGGTTCATCCTCGCTCATGGTCAGCCGGCCGCCGACTCCAGGGCCTGCCGCGCGACCTCGAGCGACTCCTCGCAGCCGTGCTGGGCGGCGTGGAAGGCCCGCACCGCCCAGCCGAGCCGGAGCAGCACCGGCAGCGCCGCCTCGAGTTCGTCCGCACTGACCGGGCCGGCGGCCAGGTAGCCGTCGATCAGCTCGGCCGCCCGTTCGGTGCCGCCGGCGTAGACGATCGCGGCGGCCACGTCGTAGACCAGCGGGCCGGTGCCGCTCGCCCCGCAGTCGAGCAGCCCGGCCCGGCCGGTCGCCGGGTCGACCACGAAGGTGCCGGGCGCCGGGTCGCCGAGCAGGACGCCGTACGTCAGCCGGTCGGTGACCGTGAGCCGCGTCGTGGCGGTCAGCGCGCCGGTCACCGCGGCCCGCAGCCACGGTTCCCGGGCCAGGTGCGGCGCGTCCGTGTCGAGCGCCTGCCACCGCCGCAGCGCCGGGTGGTGGAACCCCTGGAGCGCCCGGTGCACCGCGCCCAGCCGGTCGCCCCACCACTGCTGGTCGACCGGGTCGCCGCCGTCCAGCCGCCGGCCGGGCACCCGGCGCAGCACCGCCAGGACGCCGTCGGCGGTCCGCACGGTCAGCTTGCCGCCGAGTGTCCGCACCGGATCGCCGGCCGCGATGCCCCGGCCGCGGAGATGACCGGCGGCGGCCAGGCCGGCCTCGACCGGGCGGCGCACCGCGAGATCGCTGAGCCGGCAGACGTACCGGTCGTCGCCGGTGGTCACCTCCCAGGCGCGGGAGAGCAGGGTGCCCCGCAGGGTGGTGATCTGGTGCGGGACGAGATGCCACTCATCGCGCAGGGTCGATCGAACGAGCTCGTCATCCGGCACGAGCGGGATTATCGCGGCACACAGGCCAAAAGCGACGGACAAGCTGGGCGGCAATCACGCAAGGCGATGGAACGGTTTACAGATAGCCACTATCACGACATGATCGTACGAGCGGTTCCGGTTGCCGGGCCTGGAAAATGGCGCCCGGGGCTTGCTTCGTGCTAATAGTGATCGTTCGCGTCGTGGGGCCGGCGCCGGCTGGGTCGTCGACGCGAGTCCCCACCGGGGGAGGGATAGCGCCGTGGACCATCGTCTGCCGAACGACGGCGACGCGCTCACCGGCGTGGAGATGTTCGCCGGGCTGGAGTCTGACGTCCGGCAGCGGGTCATCGCCACGGCCGTTCCGCGCAACTACCGCAAGGGTCAAATCATCTTCGTCGAGCACGATCCCGGCGAATCACTCATCATTCTCAAGCGGGGCGCGGTCGCGATCTTCCGTACCGCGCCGACCGGCGAGCGCGCGGTGCTCACCGTGGTGCGCCCGCCCGACGTGCTGGGCGAGGTGTCCCTCTTGGACGCGTCGGCCCGCAGCGCCTCGGCCGAGGCCATCGAGGACTGCCAGGCCCTCACGCTGTCGCGGGCCGCGTTCATGGATCTCGTGCACTCCAATCCGCGCATCCTCGACGCGGTGATGCGCTCGGTCGGCGCGCTGATCCGGCGGCTCACCGAGCAGAACACCGACCATGTCTTCCTCGACCTGCCCGGCCGGGTGGCCAAGACGCTGGTGCGGCTGGCCGGCGAGAGCCAGGCCCCGATGATCACGATCGAGCTCAACCAGAGTCAGCTGGCCGAGATGGCCGGCGGCTCCCGGCAGAGCGTCAACCAGGCGATCGGCTCGTTCGCCAGCCGCGGCTGGCTGCGCACCGAGGGCCGCCGGATCGTGGTCACCGACCTGCAGGCGCTGCGGCGACGGGCGGGGATGGCTGTTTCTTGACGGCGTAAACGTCGACGTACGGACGGCCGGTCATCGCCATCAGCTCGTACATGATCTCGTCGGTGATGGTGCGCTCGACGAACCGGTCGCCTCTTCCTCCCGCGTACCGGGAGAAGTCCAGCGGTGCGCCGAAGCGCATCCGCACTCTTTTGATCTTGGGCATGAGCGTGCCGGTGGGCTGGATCTCATCGGTGTTGAGCAGCGCGACCGGCACCACCACCGCGCCGCTCTCGAGGGCGAGCCGGGCCACCCCGGTCTTGCCGCGGTAGAGGCGGCCGTCGGGCGACCGGGTGCCCTCCGGATAGATCCCGGCTATTCCGCCCTCACCCAGCACTCTCAGCAGGGTGTCGAGGGCCGCCTGGGCGGCCTGCCCGCCCGACCGGTCGACCGGAATCGTCCCGGTGGCGAGGAAGAACCGCCGCATCAGGCGCCCTTTGATCCCCTGACCGGTGAAGTACTCCGCTTTGGCGACGAACGTCACCCTGCGCGCGACCAGAAGCGGTGTGAAGATCGAGTCGGAGAACGATAGGTGATTGCAGGCCAGGATCACCGGCCCGGCGGCGGGCACGTTGGCCAGTCCCTGCACGTCGGGGCGGAAGAGCAGTCTCAGCAGGGGACCGAGAACCACGTACTTGAGCAGCCAGTAGAACAACGGTGTCCTCTCCGGGACTTCCGGGCTTCTCCGGGACATTCGGCGTGGGGGGACGTGAGGGGAACACTAAAGCCTTCAGTCCGCTTAAGGGTGGTGGGCGGGGCGGTCGGATGGGAAGCGGGACGGCGCGCCACAACGCACTCCCGCAACCGGTACCTGTCGTGTCACCATTCAAGGCACGGTCGGCGAGGGAGTGTGCAGGGGTGACAGCGGGTGGCGCCCGTCGCGGGCGGCGGGACAACGGAATAGACGCGTCCGACTACGCGGTCGCGGGTGACGTCGATCCACGCATCGGCGAGCACCTCCTCGACGTGCTCGGGGCCAGCGGCATCGCGGCATACCTACAGCCCACCGCCGACCTCAACCCGATCCTGCGCGCCACCACGCTTCCCGCCCGGCCCACCGACCGTCTCTACGTCGACCGCGCCCAGCTCGAGACCGCGCGCGAGTTCCTCCACAAGGCGACCGGCGGCGAGCTGCCCACTCCGCCGCCCCCGCCCGCCGACCCGACCGCCGCACCGGCGGTCCCGCAGGCCGAGGTCGACGCCGCGTGGGCCCAGATCATCGCCGGCTTCCACACCGCGCCCGACCCGACCGCCGCCCCACCGTGGCCGGCCTCCGAGGGCATCGAGGAGGGTCCGGCCAAGCCGCCGCCCGCTCCCCCGCGCCTCCAGTCGGCGACCGACTTCTCCGGCATCACGCTCAACCGCCGGCGCACCGACCAGCCCGACCCGCCGTCCCTCCTCGACGACCTCGACGACATGGAGGGCGACGACGACGAGCGCTACGTCCCGCCGCCGCCCCCGCCCCTGCCCCGCATCTCGAAGTACGCGGTGATGGGCATCCTCGGCGTGGTGCTCGGATTCGTGCTGTTCCTCTTCCCGACCCTGCTGCCGATCGACACCGACTACGTGACCCTGCTCGGCTTCGCGGCGATCGTCTCCGGCGCCGTGATGCTGGTCTGGCGGCTGCGGTCGGGCGACGACGAGGACGACGACGAGTTCGACGACGGCGCGGTCGTATAGATCACCATCCGTATATATCTGGGTAGCCATGCAGTAACCTTCGGTGATGCGTCAGAGCTCCCTGGTCGTCGTCGCCAATCGGCTCCCGCTCGATGACAACGCCGCGCCCGACGGGGCCTGCGAATGGCGGCGGAGCCCCGGAGGTCTCGCCAGCGCCCTGCACGCGATCCTCCAGAAGACCCCGGCCACCTGGGTCGGCTGGGCCGGCGGGGTCGGCCCGGCGCCCCAACTGCCCGACATCGGCACGCTGCGGCTGCGACCGGTCGCGCTCTCCGAGCCCGAGCTGCGCGGCTACTACGAGGGCTTCGCCAACTCGACACTGTGGCCGCTCTACCACGACGCCGTCGAGCCACCGGTCTTCGACCGCGGCTGGTGGGAGACCTATCGCGCGGTCAACCGGAAGTTCGCCGAGGCGGCGGCCGAGGTGGCCGAGCCCGGCGCCGCGATCTGGGTGCAGGACTACCACCTCCAGCTCGTGCCCCAGCTGCTCCGGGAACTGCGGCCCGACCTGCTGATCGGGTTCTTCATGCACGTGCCGTTCCCGCCGCCCGAACTGTTCATGCAGCTCCCGCGCCGGGTCGAGCTGATGCGCGGGATGCTCGGCGCCGACCTGGTCGGCTTCCAGCGGCCGCAGGCGGCCCACAACGTGGCCCAGCTGGCGGCCAAGCTGCTCGGCTCCGAGGGCGCCGACGACGCGATCCCGGTCGACGGCCGGGTCGTCCGCACCGGAGCGTTCCCGGTCTCGATCGACGTCGCCGAGATGCGCACGATGTCGGCCCGGCCCTACGTGATCAACCAGGCCCGGCAGCTCCGGCACGACCTGGGGCTCCACAAGCGGGTGCTGCTCAGCGTCGACCGGCTCGACTACACCAAGGGGATCGAGCACCGGCTCACGGCGTACAGCGAGCTGCTGCGCGACGGGCGGATCAAGGTCCGCGACACGGTGATGGTGCAGGTCGCGGTGCCGAGCCGGGAACGGGTCGAGAGCTACTGGGGCCTGCGCGACCGCATCGAGGGCGAGGTCGGGCGGATCAACGGCGAGTACGGCCGGGTCGGCGAGCCGGCCATCCACTACCTCAACCAGCCGTTCGACCGGGCCGACCTGGCCGCGCTCTACCAGACCGCCGACGTCATGGTCGTGACCCCGCTGCGCGACGGGATGAACCTGGTCGCCAAGGAATACGTGGCGGCCCGGCCGGAAGACACCGGGGCGCTGGTGCTCAGCGAGTTCGCCGGGGCGGCGGACGAGCTGGACGACGCGTTCCAGGTCAACCCGCACGACGTCGACGGGCTCAAGGACACCCTGCTGCACGCGATGAACGCCGACCCGGCCGACCTGGCCCGGCGGATGGCCGCGATGCGCAAATACATCACGCGGCACGACATCCTCGCCTGGGCCCGCGACTATCTGCGAGCCCTCGACCACACCGGCCGCCTCGCCGCCCAGGTGCCCAAGCAAAGACGTCGGGCGACGCTGAGCACTCAGCAGCTAGGCGCCCGGCGCTAGCTGTTTCTCGAGCCAGTCGAGGATCGCCCCGATCGGCTCGGACCAGCCCTCGTCGAGCATCAGGTCGTGGCCCATGCCCGGGAAGAGCAGCGGGGCACCGCCGTAGCGGGCCGCCGTGCGGTCGAGCGAGGCCCGCGGCACGATCCGGTCGTCGGGACTGCCGGCCACCAGCACCGGCGGGGCGCCGACCGGATCGGGCGCCGGCCGGTGGGTGACCAGCTCGCGCCGGGGGCGTACGCGCTCGAGCCGTCCCAGATATTCGCCGGCCTGCTCGACGGCAAGACGGTCGCCGAACAGCTGGCGCCGGGTGAGGCCCAGTCGACCGCCGAAGATCGCGGGCAGGGTGCCGAACGGGTTGGCCCGCAACGCGGTCCACAGGGTCGTCCAGCCGTCCAGGACCGGGGCGGCCAGCACCGCGGCCCGGGCCGGATAACGGCCGAGGGCGTACGCGACGGTCAGCGCGCCCGCCCCGTGCCCGATCAGCACCGTCTGCCTGGGCAACGAGACGGCTGTCTGCACCACGTCGTGGACGTGTGCGCGGAGGTCGCCGCCGGGGCGCGGCGTCACCGCGTACGCCCGGAAGCCGCGACCAGCGGCATGGGTGAGCCAACTGGTCCACACCCAGGAGCCGTGCCCGAGGCCGGGGACGAAGAGCAACGGTGGTTTGCCGGTCGACTCGTCCTCGGGCAGCCGGCTGACGACCTCCCGCTCGAACGGCGGCACCGGGTCGGTCCAGTCCTGAAAACGGATGATCATGTGGCCGCCTCCATCTCGCGCAGCAGGCCCTCGACCGCCCGCAGGTAGTCGACGTGGTCGACCTCGAACCAGTGGCGACGGGTCGGCACCACCTGGCGACGCGACCAGGTGCGGACCGGGCGGGCCGACTCCTTCTGCTGCACCGCGGTGGCCCGCTCCGGGTCGGCGGCCCGCAGCCGCAGCCAGCGGGCCACCGCCACGCTCTGCCAGTGAGCGAGCGGCAGAAGACCGGCGTCGGGCTGCAGCAGCCCGACCACGGCAAGCGTCGGGTGCTTGCGGGCGAACGCGTGCAGATGCAGGTCGGGGCGGCCGTCGGCGTCCGCGTCGAGCAGGCCCGGCTCGAGGAACTCGAACCGCGGGGCGTAGCCGGTCGCGGTGATCACCAGGTCGGGCTCGATGCGCCGCCCGCCGGCCAGCTCGACCGTCTGACCGTCGAACCGGGTCACGTCGCCGACCGCGGTGATGCGGCCGTGGCCCAGGTAGTACGCGAGCTGGCTGTTGACGATCGGGTGGCTCTCGAACGGTTGATGATCGGGTTTCCTGACACCGAAGCGGGTCAGATCGCCCGTGGTCAGTGCCAGCGTGCGGCGATAGAGCCACTGCCTCACCTTCAGAGGCAACCTGCTCAGTTTCGAAGCCACCTGATCGGCGGGCCGCCCGAACACGTATTTCGGGGCATACCAGTAACCGCGCCGGGTCGAGTGCCAGACCGCGTCGGCGTGCTGGGCCGCCTCGACCGCGATGTCGCAGCCGGTGTTGCCGCCGCCGATCACCAGCACCCGGCGGTGCCGCAGCATCGCCGGATCCTTGTACGCCGAGGAGTGGATCACGCGCCCGCCCCGGAACTCGCCCTCGATCGCCGGCTCGGCGGGCGCCCAATTGTGCCCGTTGGCGACCACGACCCCGGCGTAGCGCTGCACCCGGGACGAGCCGCCGCCGGTCGACTGGGTGGTCACGTCCCAGCGCCCGTCGCCGGCCGGCACCACCGAGACCACCTCGGTGCCGAACCAGATGTAGTCGTCGAGCCCGAAATGCTCGGCGTACCGCTCCAGATAGGACAACACCTGGCTGTGATGCGGATAGTCGGGCCACGAGTCGGGCATCGGGAAGTCGGGGAACTCGGTCAGCGGCCGCGACGAGATCAGATGCGTGCTCGCATAGACCGGGCTGCGGTCGTGCCGCCAGTTCCAGGCGCCGCCGACCGAGGTCTCGCGCTCGTAGCAGTCGACGGCGAACCCGTGCTCACGCAGGTTTTTGATGGCGGCGAGTCCGCTGGCGCCGGCGCCGATGACACAGATCGCGTCATGGCGGTCGGCAACCTCGGAGGGGGTGTCTTGCACGGGCGAATCCTGCCAGATCGGTACCCCTACGAGGAAGGGAGGACAAGGTCGGCGATGACCGGCAGGTGATCACTCGCCGAAAGCGCCCGCTCGTCGTCCACGACCTCGTATTTCTGGATGGCGATGTCCGTCGACACGAAGATCCCGTCGATGCGCCGGGCGGGCAGCGAGGCCGGGAAGGTCGGCCCCGACTCGGTGGCCGTCGACAGGCCGTCCTCGACCATCCGCCAGGCACTGCCGGCCGGCCCCTCGTTGAGGTCGCCGGCCACGATCAGCGGGCCCTCGACCGTCGCGAGCTGCTCCTTCCAGACCGCGGCCTGCGACGGGCGCTCGGCCGGGTCGGTCGACAGGTGCGAGCCGGAAAGCGTGAACCGGCCGCCGCGCACCGTCCCGCGGGCGAACGCGGCCCCGCGCATGTGCCGGCCCGGAGTCAACGGGAACCGGGTGCACCAGGTGTCGCGCACCGCCACCCGCATGCTCACCAGCAGCAGGTTGCCCAGCGCGGGCATGCCACCGGCGGCCACCACCAGGCCGGTGTCGTCGGCCAGCGCCGCGCACTTGTGCCGCCAGCGGAACCGCCGCGGCGCCTCCTGCACGATCAGCACGTCCGGCTCGAGATCGCGGATCAGCGAGACCAGGGCCACCCGGTCATCCGCCAGCCCGTGGACGTTGTAACTCATCACCCGCAGCGGAACCCCGGACACCCTGACCCCCGTCGCTTCAGATCCGCCGGGCCAGGTCGGCGGCGCCGACCACCCCGGCCGTGTTGCCCATCTGGGCCGCGACCACCTCGGCGATCGGGAACCGGCCGCGCTGGGCGAGCTGGTCCCGATAGGTCCGCTGGGTCGGGCCCATCAAAAGGTCCCCCGCGTCGATAACGCCGCCACCCACCACCAGGATCTGGGGGTCGAAGCTCTGCGCGAGATCGGCCATCGCCACACCGAGCCAGTAGCCGATCTGGGCGAACGCGTCGCGGGCCACCCCGTCACCGGCCCGGGCGGCCTCGGTGATCTGCCGCCCGGAGATCGCCAGCGGATCTCCACCGGCGAGTTCGAGCAGCTGAGCGGCCTTCTCCGGCTCCTGCCGGGCACCGGCCCGGGCGAACCGGACGAGCGCGTTGCCGCTGGCATACTGCTCCAGGCAGCCGAGCCGGCCGCAGCCGCAGGGATGACCGTCGGGCACCGACTGGATGTGACCGAGCTCGCCCGCCATACCGTTGGCCCCGCGCCACAATTTGCCGCCGAGCACGATCCCGCCGCCGATCCCCGTGCCCACGGTGATCATCACCATCGAGTCGTCGGCCTGCCGCGCGGCACCGAACCGGAACTCGGCCCACGCCGCGACGTTGGCGTCGTTCTCCAGCACGGTCGGCAGCCCGACCTGCTTGCCCACGTAGTCGCGCAGCGGCTCGTCCCGCCAGGCCAGGTTGGGCGCGAACAGCACGGTCGACCCGGCGGCGTCGATCCAGGCGGCGGCGCCGATGCCGATCGCGGTCGCCTCGGGATGCTCGCGAGCCAGCTCGGCGGCCACCTCGGCGATCGTGTCGCGGGTGCCGGCGGGATCCTCGGCCGGGGTGCTGCGCCGGTTGGAGGCCAGCACGTTGCCGTGCTCGTCGACCACCCCACCGGCCACCTTCGTGCCGCCGACGTCGACTCCGATGGTCAGCGTCACGCTGTCTCCTCTGCTGCTGCTGCTATCTAAGCCGAGTCGTCGCCGCGAGCATCGTCGCCCACTTCGGTGCCCGGATCATCATGATCCAACGTCTCTTCGCCGCCTACGGCGGCAACACCCGCATCGGCGGTCGCGGCGGCCCAGACGTCCCGCTTCCGAGGGGTACGCGGCCGCGCCCCACCCGCACCAGCGCCCTCGGCACTTCCCTGACCGCGCATGGCGTCGGCCCCGCCGGCGCTTCTCGGATCACGCGCGGCGTCAGCGCTTCCCAGATCGCGCGCGGCGTCAGCGCTTCCCAGATCGCGCGCGGCGTCGGCTAGCCGGACCGCCTCGGCGACCCGCGCGGCCGCTTCCTTTGCCCGCTGGGACGCCGCCCGGGCCGCCTCCCGCTGAGCCGCCTGCTCGGCGGCCCGTCGCGCGGCCCGCGCCGCGACCTCGGCCGCATGCTCGGCGGCCGCCTGGGTCGCGCTGGTCGTCGTCGCCGCCGACCACGCGTCACCGCGCGCCGGCACAGTCCCACTAATCGCCTGCGGTGTGGCCGCCGCGGTCTCACCAGCCGGCGCCACCTCCTCACCAGCCGGCGCCACCTCCGAACTCGCCGCCGCGGGCCGCGGGCCGGTTACGGCCGCTTCGCCCGCCTGACCCGGGGCCGTGGTCGCCGCCGTCGGTGGATCGCCCGGCGCCGGGTTGGTCGCGGCGGACCACGCGTCATCGGGACGGTTGGTGGTGCGGGTGGCGGTGGCCCAGTTTTCGTCGCGGTTTTCCGGGCGGGGCCGGGCGGGCAGCGGGGTGGTGGTGGTGCGCCGCTCGCCGACCATCGAGGAGAAGGCGCGCATGACGCTCGCCACGCCGGTCGCGAGTTCGCCCGCACCGATGGCCAGCTTGACCGCGGTCTCGGGGCTCGGGTCACGCATCGTGGAGATCACCCGGCAGACCGGGCAGACGCAGCACTCGGCGCTGCCGGTCGCCCAGGCACCGCCCTGATGCCGGCCTTTCGCCGTCGCATCGAGGTCGCGGTCACCACTGCGACGGCCCGTCCCGGGCCGCCCGGCGTCCGAACTGTCGCCGGCCGATCCGCGCTCGGCGCCACTCACACTGCCGGTCGGGCCGCCGCCGGTGTCGCCACCAGCCGTCGCGCTGCCGGCGTCGCCGCCACTCCCGCTGCCGGCCGGGCCGTCGTCGGCCTCGCCCCTCGGGGGACTGCTCAGGCTGCCCAGGAAGCTGGAGAGCGTGTCGCTGAGAGCGCCCAGCCCGGCCGCGACCCGCTCACCGACCCGATCACCGCTCCGGTCATCGGCCTTGTCGCCGGTCTTGTCATCGGCCTTGTCGCTCGCGCCGGCCGAGCCGGCCATCGCCAGGACCGCCGCGACCAGCCGCTCGGCCTCGTCTCGTGCCGTTCCCGCCATGACCCCTCCTCACGCCGACATTCACTCTTCAACTATGGCCGCTTCAACTATGGCCGCTCTCGCGAAGCGAAGTTCAGGACAGGCTCTCCACCCGGCGCTTGAGCGTCTTCAGCGCCGTGTCCATGATCATCTTTTCAGCCTTGCGGCGGAACATGCCCAGCATGCCGATGGAGAGCTCAACCTCGAGCGTGTAGGTCACCGTGGTGGTGCCGTCGCCGTTGTCGGCCAGGTCGTAGGAGCCGTTCTGCGACTTCTGGGTCTTGGACGGCGCGACCAGGTGCCACTCGATGCGGGTCAGGTCCTCCGCGTATTCGTAGTCGAGGGTGTAGTCGTCGGCCAGCACCCCGGCGTCGATCACGAACCGCACCCGGGCCGCGTACCCGTCCTCGTATTCCTCGAGGACCTCGACCAGCTTCATGGCGTCGGCCCACTCCGGGTAGCGCCGGAAGTCGCTGATCACCGCGGCCACGCGGTCGACGGGCGCATGGACCTGGATCGACTGCGTCGAGGTATCCGCCATGCACGGGAGGCTACCCCGTGGGCCCGGCATTCCGGGTGACCGGCCCGACTACTCGGAATCGGCCGACGGCCGGGGGAACCGTACCCGGCCGACCGGCAGATAGGCCGCTCCGGCCAGGTGCGACTACCATCCGTCAGGTGCCGGTCCTCCCCAGTGTCCCCGCGCGCGCCCAGCCGCTCGCGGCGGCCGCGCGTGCCATCATGCTCGCGCTGGTCGCGGCCCTCACCTGGATCGCCACCCGCGACGTCGCCGAGCTCCGCTGGATAGCGTTGCTCGTGGTGGCCGCGCTGCCCGCGTTCCTCGCACCCGACCACCGGGTGCTGGGCCCGCTGGGCCGGTTCGCCGAGGTCGCGATCACCGGGCTGGCGGCCGGCTCGATCGCCGCCGCGGCCGACCTCAGCCGCACTGTGGACGCCGGCTTCGGCGCCGAGGCGGTGCTGCCCTACCTGGCCGTCCCGCTGTTGACCGCCGCCCTGCGCCGCCGCCCGACCGAGGGCGCCGCGCTGCTCGGGGTGGCCGCGGTCTCGCTGGTCGTCGGGGGCACCCTGCTCGCCGGCCGCGACCAGAACCCGATCACCCAGCCCGGCTTCCTGGCCGCCGGCGGCCAGTGGCTGGTCCTCGGCGCGATCGTCACGTTCGCGGCCGACACCATGCGCCAGTTCATGCAGCCGGCCGAGCCCACCCCGCAGCCGTACGCCGAGGCGACCCGCCTGCTCACCCAGCTGCGCAGCGTCGCCCGCTCGCTGCCCGGCGCCACCCTCGACCCGGGCGGCATCTCCGAGCACCTGCTCGAAGAGCTGCGGCTGGTCGCGCCGGGGGACCGCGCGGCCGTGCTCTCGGCGAGCGGCGGCGGCCGCCTGGTCGTGCTGGCCCAGACCGGCGCCGACCGCGTCGACTGGGAGACCACGCTGGACGCCGACTCGGCGATCGCCGACGCCTGGGCGAGCCAGCAGCCGCAGACGGCCAGCCGGTCGCAGGCCCGGTCGCATCGGGGCGGCGACGTCTCGTCCCTGGTCGTCCCGCTGGTCGCCGGCGTACGCACGATCGGCCTGGTCATCCTCGAGGCGGATGTCTCCAGTGCGTACCCGTCATCGGTGCTCGCCGAAGTGACCGGGGTGACCGGACCGGCCGCCCTGCGGCTGGAAGCCGCCCTGCTCTTCGACGACGTGCGGTCGCTCGCCACCAACGAGGAGCGGCAGCGGCTGGCCCGCGAGATCCACGACGGGGTGGCCCAGGAACTCGTGATGGTCGGCTACGGCATCGACAACGCGCAGGCCACGCTGCCCGAGGGCGCCGAGGAGACGGCCGAGGAGCTGCGCACGCTCCGCGGCGAGGTGACGCGGGTGATCACCGAGCTGCGGCTGAGCCTGTTCGAGCTGCGGTCCGAGGTGGACCGCAACGGCGGTCTGGCCGCCGCCATCGCGGAATACGCCCGTACGCTCGGCACGAGTGCCGGGCTGCGGGTGCACTTCACGTTCGACGAATCGACCGCGCGCCTGCCCGCCGCCACCGAGGCGGAGCTGCTGAGGATCGCTCAGGAGGCGATCACCAATGCGCGCAAACACGCCGGTGCCTCTAATCTGTGGGTGACCTGCACCGTTGACCCGCCGTTCGCCGAGATCGAGGTCTCCGACGACGGCAAGGGGTTCGCGGACGACCGACCGGACGGGCGTTACGGCTTGACCATCATGGCCGAGCGGGCCGAACGCATCCGGGGAAGACTCAAGATCACGCCGCGACACCCCAGCGGGACAACCGTAGCTGTAGTGCTCGGATCTCCGGCTAGGCGCGATAGCGTGCGGAATAGCGTTTCCGCTCCAGAAGGGGAGTAACCCGAGCATGTCGACCAGTCCGGCGCCGACTGCGCGCACCAAGGTCCTCCTGGTGGACGACCACGACCTCATTCGCAAGGGGCTGCGACACGCATTCGAGCGCGACCGTCAGTTCGAGGTCGTCGGCGAGGCCGCCACGGCCGCCGAGGCGGTCCGTCAGGCGGGCGCCCTGCAGCCCGACGTGGTGATCATGGATCTCCGCCTGCCCGACGGCAGCGGCCTCGAAGCCACCAAGGCCCTCCGCAAGAACAACGCCAACATGGGCATCGTGGTCCTCACGATGTACGCGGGCGACGACCAGCTGTTCGGCGCACTCGAGGCCGGGGCCAGCGCGTTCGTGCCCAAGACGGCGCCGGCCGACGAGGTTGTGGCGGCCGCCCGGCACGCCGCCTCGGCGCCGAGCGCGTTCACCGCGGCCGACCTGGCCGAGGCGATGAAGCGGCGGCTCGCCCCGTCCGGCCCGCAGCTCTCCCCGCGTGAGGGTCAGGTGCTGCGGCTGCTGGCCGACGGCATGAGCGTGGCCGGCATCGCCAAGCAGCTGTTCGTCTCCGAGTCCACCGCCAAGACCCACATCTCGAAGCTCTACGAGAAGCTCGGGGCGGCCAACCGGGCGCAGGCGCTGATGACGGCGCTGCGGCTGGGCCTGCTCGAGGCTCCCGACGCTCCTAAATTCTGATTATCTGGCCTGCGCCGGACGCAACCGGCGCAGGGCAAGGTAGGCCTCGCAGCCCAGGCACAGCCCGAAGGCGGCGTTGAGGAACGCGGCCAGCAGGGCGAAGGCGGCGAAGACGACGCCCAGCACGGTCACCCCGCTGAGATAGCCGATCGTCGCCACCGCGGCGAAGGCGAAGCCGACCAGTTGGGCGAAGCGCACCGGCGCGGCCGGCTCGCGCTCGGCCGGCGGCCCGATCCGGGGCAGCACCAGCGCGCGATAGACCAGGCCGTAGGGGCCTTTGCGCGGGTCATAGGCGGTGATCGCGAAGACCAGCGCCTGCGCGAGCGCCAGCCAGCCCCACCCGGTCAGCAGGATGACGACCAGAACCAGGCTGGTCACGGCGGCGGCGAAGCGCTGCCCACGCGGGTCGAGTTCCATGCTGCGTAGCGTCGCACCGGGCGGCGGGAAAAGCTGCGTGAGGGCCATCACCGGAATTTTCATCAACTTTCCCGGGAAATCAGCACCTTCCGCAGCAGGGCATTGAGCTGCTTCAATTCGTCCTCGGTGAGCGCACCGAGCATCCGCTGATCGCGGGCCGAGCCCTCGAAGATGTACTTGTTCCATGCCGTGCGCCCGGCCGCCGTCGGGCGCACCAGCACCCGGCGCCGGTCGGTCTCGTCGATCTCCCGCGTGACCAGCCCGGCCGCGACGAGCCGGTCGAGCCGGCTGGTGACCGCGGCCCGGGTGATGTTGAGGGTGTCGGCGAGCTGGGCCGGGGTCGCCTCGACCGGCCACGGCTGGACCATCAGCGCGTGCAGCGTCTTGTAGTCCTCCAGCGACATGTCCTTCGACCCGGCGAAGGCGGCCGCGTCGCCCCGGCGCAGCTCCCGCAGGATGTAGTTCATCCGCACCAGGACACCCTCGACCTCGGGCGCGAAGGTGGGATCGTCCTTCCAGAACGCCGCCCAGCGCGCCACATGGTCATCGACGCTGTCACGCGGTTGCTCGCTCACGCTCTCGATTGTGCCACCGTCTGATAATCAGACGTCAAAGCGTTTCCCTCACGGCCGCAATCAATTGCGGTTTCCGGGGTACGCCGGTGGCCCGCTTGACGATGCGGCCCTCGCGATCGAGCACCAGCAGTGTCGGCGTGCGCCAGATGCCCAGCGTCTTGACCGCGTCGAGGTGCTCCTCGGCGTCGACCTCGACGTGGCGCACGCCCGGCACCTCACCGGCGACCTCGGCGCTGAGCCGGCTGACCGCCCGGCAGGGCGCACACACGGCGGACGAGAACTGCAGCAGCGTGATCTGCTCGCCCGGGCCGACGCCGAGTCCGGCCAGCGTCCCCGGGTCGATCGGCCGGCCGACCGGTTCCCCGCCCCGCCGCCCACCCCCCACCCCGTCCTGGGTGGGGACGAGTAAAGCAGCCGGGTCTGACGTTTTCTGCGCGTTGTCCACAGGCGTGGCCCGGTCCACGCCTCCGTCGCTCGGCACCGAGCCGGCCGGGGCGACGTCACGCAGCCGGCCGTTCGCGCGCTTCCACCACGCGCCTCCGGCCGCCCCGGCGGCCAGCGCCAGGACGACCGCCCCTATCCCTACCGGATCCATAGGCCCACTCTGCCACCCTCCCCCCGGCACCACCATGATCGCTATGGCATCTGATTTTTAGATTGTGAATAGTTAGACGATGAATTAGCTTGAGCCCGTGGTTTCCGACTTCCGCCTGCTCGCCACCGGCCAGACGCTCTCCTGGGTCGGCAACGGCTTCCAGACCGTCGCCCTGGCCGTCGCCGTGGTCCAGGCGGGTGGGGGCGCCGGCGACCTCGGCCTGGTCATGGCCGCCTCGGTCGTGGCGATGCTGGTCTGCTCGCTGTTCGGCGGGGTGTGGGCCGACCGGCTCCAGCCCCAGCACGTGATGGTCGGCTCCGACCTCGTGCGGCTGGCCGGCGCGACCGCCCTGGCCGTCATGTTCCTCGGCCACGGCTACCACCTGGCCCTGCTCTGCACGGTCGCCGCGATCTCGGCCGGGGCGGGCAGCTTCTTCAGCCCGGCGATGAGCTCCCTCAAACCTCTGCTGGTGCCGGCCGAGCAGCGCCAGCGGGCCAACGCGACGCTGAGCATGCTGCAGACCGGCAGCTCGGTGGTCGGCCCGGCGCTCGGCGGTCTCACCGTGGCCGCGTTCGGCGCCCCGGCCGGGTTCGCGGTCAACGCGGCCAGTTTCCTCGCCTCGATGGCGGCCGCCCTGCTGCTGCGGGTGCGGGCCGAGCGCGGGCCACACGAGTCGATGCTGAGCGAGATGCGCGACGGCTGGCGCGAGATCAGCCAGCGTGACTGGCTGGTCGGCGGCCTGTTCGCCGCCACGACGTACCACATCGCCAACGGCGTGATCCTCGTCCTCGTGCAGGTGGTCGCGATCCAGCGCCTCGGCGGGGCCTCGGCGGCCGGCTTCATCGCCTCGGCCGAGGGCCTCGGCGGTTTCCTCGGCGCCGGCCTCGGCCTCCGCTTCCGGCCCCGGCACCCGCTCCGGGCGGGCTGGCTCACGCTGATGCTGATGCCGTTCTGGGCGCTGGCGTACGTGTGGCCGGCCGTTCTCACCGCGGTGCTGGCCGGGGCGGTGATCGGCTACGCCGGACTGTTCTTCTTCGACGTGGCCTGGGAGACCGCGATCCAGGACCATGTGCCGCACCGGGCGCTCGGGCGGGTCGCCTCCTGGGACTACCTGACGTCGTTCCTGGCCATGCCGATCGGCAATGCGCTGGCCGGGCCGCTCTCCCGCGCGTACGGCATCAACCGCGTGCTGGTCGCCTGCGCGGCTGTGCTCTTGCTGGCGGCGCTGTCGCAGTTGGCGGTTCCGGGCGTACGGAAAATGACCCGGACCGCCGCGGCGCCGGCGCCGCCCCACCCGGCCGAAGTCGCCGAAACCTTCGGTTAGCGGCATTTGCCGCCCGGGTCATCCGGGGCGCGGCGGTTCTGGTTGGATGCCCGTCATGATCGACAAGCGTGGGCATCTGATCGGCATCGTGAGCGTTGTCGTGGCCCTGGCCGTGGTGGCGTTCTCGTTCGCCCTTCCGAGCCTGCGCGGAGATGACGACGGCGCCCGGACCGGCCCGGCGCTCGCGAGCGATCCCGGCGATTCCCCGTTCGTCACGGCGTCCAAGATGCTCGACGCGCAGGCCCGCGCCCTGATCGCGGGCGACGAGGACGGCTGGCTGGCCGCGGTCGACCCCGGTCAGCCCCAGCTGCGCACGACCTACCGGCAGATGTACGTGTCGCTGCGCGCGCTCGACGTCACGCAGTTCCGCTACCGGCCCCTGCTGCTGGGCAGCGAGACCGATCCGGCCCTGTCGATCGACGGGAAGATCGCCTACTGCTTCACCGACTGCTCGGTCACCGGCGGCGGGGGCGTCGACCCGCCCGACGCCCATCAGCATCTGACCGTCAAGACGGTCGGCAAGCGGCCGGTGATCACCGACATGGTCCAGTACGCGCAGGACGACCACCTCGCGCCGGCCCCGTGGGAGACCGGGCCGCTGGTCTTCAAGCGCGGCCCCCGCGTGACCGTCGCCGCGCCGCCGAGCGAGGCCGGATACCTCGACAACGTGCTGTCGATCGCCGAGCGCGGCGCCGCCGTCGCCGACCGCTATGCCGCCGCGGTCGGCAACCAACAGCGCCGCTACCGCATCTACCTGGCCGACAAGGCGGGCTGGACGGACTGGTACGGCAGGTCGACCGAGGCCGGCGTCGCCTACACGATGCCGCTGCCGGGCAGCGGCGCCGACGTCGTCGTGCGGATCGACGAGATCGGCAAAGACAAGGACTCGCTGTCGTTCATCGTGCGCAGCCAGCTCGGCGAGGTCGTCGCGCTGGGCCAGCAGCTGGACACGGCCGCCGACTATTCCGGCGCGGACACCGGCTGGCTCAGCGACGGCGTCGCCAACTGGATCGGCTCGTCGCCCGACCCGGCCCGGACCGGCCCGTGGGCCGCCGACGTCCACACCCTGATGCACAGCGGACACGCGCCGAAGAGCATCGTCCAGCCGCAGCTCACCGCCTCGACCCCGGAGGGAAAGGTCCGGGCGTCCTTCGGTTTGGCCCAGTTCGCCGTCGACTGCCTGGTCACGAAGTACGGCGAAGCTGCCTTCTTCGCCTTCGCCAAGGGCGTCCTGCAGGAGCAGCTCGGCCCCGACATCGCGTCCGTCTCGGCCTTCCACCAGCCCTTCTCGCAGGTCGACAAGGGGTGTATGACGTGGATTCGCGGACAGGTCGCCTGAGCCTCGCCGGCGCGCTGGCCGTCGCGCTGGTCCTGGTCGTGACGCTCCCGATCGGAGGATCCGGGCGCCACTGGGGGGCCGGGACCGCGGCCGGGGCGGCCCGGCCGTCGCTGTTCGACCGGGCGGCCCTGATGCTGCAGGACCAGGCGCACGCGCTGATGACCGGCGACGAGAAGGCCTGGACGGACGCGGTCGCCCCCGCCCTGCGGCCGCGATACCGGCAGATGTTCCGCTCGCTGCGCGGGCTCGGCGTCACCCAGTTCGCCTATCGGCCGGAACCGCTCTCGGATCCGTCCGACACCGTTCTGTCGGTCGACGCGAACATCGCCTACTGCTTCAGCACCTGTTCGCTGAACGGCAGCCTCGATCCGCCCGACGCCCACCAGCGCCTCACCATCGAGCGGTCCGGTGGCCGGCAGATCATCACCGACATGGTCCCGCTGAGTCAGGAAGACTCGCTGGAACACGCGCCCTGGGAGGACGGCCCGCTCGTCATCCGGCGCGGCGCCCGGGTCACCGTGGCCGGGCCGGTGAGCGAGACGAAGAACCTCGACCGCGTCCTGAGCATCGCCGAGCGGTCCGCCACACTCAACGACCGGTTCGCCGGCTACCTGGGCACCCCGCAGACCCGCTACCGCGTCTACCTGGCCGACGACCGCGCCTGGAACACCTGGTACGGCGGGCTGGCCGGGGAGAACGCGATCGGCTACGCGATGCCGCTCAACGGCTACGGGGTCGACGTCGTGCTGCGGATGAGCCAGATCGGCGACGACCGCGACTGGCTGCCGATCACGGTCCGGCACGAGATGGGTCACGTCATCACACTGGACGGGGCCGATCCGTTCCGCTCCGACCAGTGGCTCGCCGAGGGCATCGCCGAGTGGATCGGCTCGTGGCCCAACCCGGCCCGCGGCGGCGCGCGGATGCCCAGCGTGCGGGCCGTCCTCTTCGGCCCGCAGCCGCCGGCGACGATCGCCCTGCCGTCGCTGGACGAGGACGCGCCGAGCATCCTGGTCGACGCGTTCTACGGCCTCGGCCAGCTGGCCGTCGACTGCATGGCCCGCACGTACGGGCAGCCCGCCATGTTCGACTTCGTCAAGGGCGTGCTGCAGGAGGGGAACACTCTCGACGTCGCGTCGGTGCGGGCGTTCAACAAACCGTTCCCGGTGGTCGACCAGGGATGCGTGAGGTGGATCAAGGAGCAGGCGGGGTAGCGTACGCGCTCGCCTGCAGCGTGAAGAGCTGGGCGTAGATGCCGCCGGCCGCCATCAGGCCGTCGTGGTTCCCCTCCTCGGCGATCGCGCCGTGGTCGAGCACGTAGATGCGGTCGGCCTCGCGGACGCTCGCCATGCGGTGGGTGATCAGCACGACCGTGCGGCCCGCGGCCAGCTCCCGCAGCCGCTGGTAGATGTCGTGCTCGGCCCGGGCGTCGAGGTTGGCGGTCGGCTCGTCGCAGATCAGCAGCGGGGCGTCGCGATAGAAGGCGCGGCTGACCGCCAGGCGCTGCCACTGCCCGCCCGAGAGGTCGGCGCCGTCGGTGAAGTGGCGGGACAGCAGGGTTTCGTACTGCCGGGCCAGCTCCATCACGAAGTCGTGGGCGTCGCCGGCCCGGGCCGCCCCGTGCACCTCGGTCTCGGTCGCCGGCCGGGCGTGCCGGCCGATCGTGATGTTGGCGCGGGCGGAGAGCGGCCAGCGGGTCGGTTCCTGCATGACCACGGCCACCCGCTCGCGCACGGTCTCCGGGTCCCGATTCACAAGGTCGACCCCGTCCCAGCTGATCGTGCCCTCCTGCGGCCGGTAGAGGCCCGCGAGCAGGGCGGCCAGCGTCGACTTGCCGGAGCCGTTCTCGCCGACCAGGGCGATCACCTCGCCGCGGCGCAGGGTCATGGTCACGTCGCGTACGGCCGGGCGCTCGGCATCCGGATAGCGGAAGGTGACGTGGTCGACCGTGATCTCCCGGAAGGCCGGCGGCGCCTCGCCGCCCTTCCGCTCGGCGCGGGACTGCGACAGCTCGCAGAAGCCCTGGAAATCGGCGAAATAGAGACCCTGTTCAAAGACCCGGTTGGCGGTGAAGGCGATTTCGCTGAGCTTTCCGATTCCCATGTTGATCGCGTACGCGGCGGCGCCGCCCGCGGCCAGCGCCATCCGTCCCGTCCACAGCAGCCAGAACAGGGCCGCGTAGGTGATTCCGGTCGCGCACGAACTGAGCACCGTGCCGAGCAGGGTCGTGCGCACCTGCCGCCGGGCGACCCGGATCTCCTCGTTGGTCGAGATCCGCAGCAGCCGCCGCACCTCGCCGAGCAGGAACCGGCGCAACGTGAACGCCCGCAGCTCCGGCGCCGGCTCCCGCGCCGCGAGCAGCTCGGCCAGCATCCGCTGCCGCCGCCAGACCGCGATCAGCCGCAGCACCCGGCGATGCCCGAGCCTCGCCGACCGCACCGCCGCCCACCCGACCGGCACCACGGTCAGCACCAGCAGCGGCAGCAGGACCGGGTGCAGGGCGGCCAGCACACCGGCCGCCGCGACCAGCCCGACCACGTTGGTGACCAGGTCGATCGCCTGGTTGACCAGTTGCTCGGCGGCCGCGATGCCGCGGTCGCGGGCCCGTTCCATCGCGTCCCGCCACTCCGGATCGTCGAAAGTGGACAGATCGACCTGGGTGGTGAGGTCGAGCAGCCGCATCTCGGCGGCCTGGTAGACCAGGGGCGCGAGACGGCCGTTGGCCGCGGCGGCGGCCGAGGTGAGGGCTCCGCGGACGGCGGCGGCTCCGATGAGCAACAGCAGCGACGGTACGGCGGCCCGCACGCGCTCGGGCGTCGGCCCCTCCTGGAGCAGGCCGCTGAACACGCCGACCACGCTGATCATCCCGACCGCGCTGGCCGCGCCGCCGAGGATCTGGAAGACGACGACCGCGACCGTGGTCCGGCGGCTGGCCCGCCAGGCGAGAAGCCACGCCTCCCGGAGCAGCCGGGGCAGCCGTTTGAGCATCGTGAGGAAGGTGGTGTTGGCCGCCTCCTCGGTCGAGGTCAGCCAGTAGGGCAGGGCCAGTTCCCCGTCGTCGAGTTCGTCCTCGTCCGATCTGGGCGGCCCCGCGGCGGGGTCTGGAGTGGGGGTGATGGACTCGGTCAGGGCGTCGGCCTGGGGCATCAGCGGCTCCGTCTCGAAGAACCCTCCGAGGTCTTTCTATGCCATCGGGAGCCGGAGCGTCTGTCTGGTTTCGGACGGTCGCGATTCACTCACGCGGTGTCGCTATCCCGCGAGCAGGGCCTCGAGGCGGGCGGCCTGGGTGGGCCACTGCCATTCCTCTTCGACCCAGGCCCGGCCGGCCTCGCCCATCGCCTTGGCGCGCGCCTCGTCGGTGAGCAGGTCGATCAGGCGGCCCGACAGGGCCTCGACGTCGCGGCCGCCGACCACATATCCCGTGTCGCCCTCGCGGACCGCGTCGGGCGCGCCGCCCGAGTCGCCGCCGACCACCGGGAGGCCGGTCGCCGAGGCCTCCAGATAGACGATGCCGAGGCCCTCGACGTCCAGCCCGCCGGCCCGGGTGCGGCAGGGCATCGCATAGACGTCGCCGGCCGCGTAGTGCTGCGGCAGCTCGGCCCACGGGACCGAGCCGGTGAAGACCACATCGGACTCGACGCCCTGCTCGCGCGCGAGCCGCTCGAGCTTGGGCCGGTAGGGCCCGCCGCTGACCAACAGCAGCGCCGCGTCGGGCACCCGGCGCCGCACCGCGGGCAGGGCCCGGATCAGCATGTCCTGGCCCTTGCGCGGCACCAGGCGGGAGACGCAGACGATCACCGGCCGGCCGGTGAGGCCGTGGCGGGCGCGGACCGCCGAGCCGTCGACCCCGGGGTGGAACGTGTCGACGTCGACCCCGGGGGCCAGCCGCTGCAGCGTGGTCCGGCCGCCGAGCGCCCGCTGAAGCCGGATCCGCTGGTAGTCGCCGAGGTAGGTCACCACGTCGTTGCCCCGGGCGATGCGCCGCAGGAGGGTGCGGGCGCCGGGCAGGGCGGCCCAGCCGATCTCGTGTCCGTGGGTGATCGCGACCGCCCGCTCGACCCCGGCCCGCCGCCGCAGACCGTCGGCGAGCAGCCCGAGCGGCGCCGCGGCACCGAACCACACCCGGTCGCAGTCGTGGGCCCGGGCCAGTTCGGCCGCCCGCCTGGCCACCGCCGGGGTCGGCAGCAGCACCCCGGTCGCCTCGCGCACCACCTCGAACGGCTGTTCGGCGTCGAACGCCTGCGAGCCCCTCCAGGTCGACGCGTAGACCACCAGGGAGCCCGCCGGCTGCCGGACCGCCAGGTTGTGCACGAACTGCTGGATGCCGCCGGGGCGGGGCGGGAAGTCGTTGGTGACGAGCAGCGTGCGCCCCATCAGCCGGCGCCCCGGGCATAGGCACGGGCCGCGGCCATCCGTTCCACGGTGGACGGGTGGGACGCGGACATCAGGTATTCCCAGGCCGGCGGGTCGGGATCGGAGAGGTTGACCGTGCCGAGGCGGCGCTGCATCGCCTCGAACGTGGCCGGATCGCCGGTCAGCACCAGCGCGTGGGTGTCGGCCCGGGCCTCGACGCGCCGGGAGACGAAACCCTGGGCCGGCCCGGCGGCCAGGCCGGCGAGCGTGGCCACGGCGACCAGCAGCCCGATGCCGCGGGGCTCGCCGATCGAGTCGACGCCGGCCAGCCGGAGCAGGCCGCCCCACGAGCCGAGCAGGAAGATCGCGATCACCGCGGCCGCGGTGCCGAGGGCCCCGATCACGGTGCCGGTCAGCACGTCGTTGTCCTTGGCGTGGCCCAGCTCGTGGGCGACCACCGAGACCACCTCGCCGGGCGTCGCCTCGGTCAGCATGGTGTCGTAGACGACGATGCGCCGGGTCGGGCCGAGCCCCGAGACGTAGGCGTTGACCGCCCGGGTGCGCCGGGACGCGTCGGCGACCAGCACGTCGCGCACCGGCACGCCGTCGCGGGCGGCCAAGGCGATCAGCTCCGAGCGCAGCGGGCCGTCGGCCATCGGCGTGAACTTGTTGAAGACCGGCTCGACCAGCACCGGTAGGACGAACGAGAGCAGCACGACCAGCGCGGCCGCGCCCACCGCACCGAACGCCCACCAGAGCCGGGGCGCGAAGTGCACGATCGTGTAGAAGCCGAGCAGCGCCAGCCCGCCGATGACCGCGCCGACCGCGAACGACTTGACCAGGTCGACCGCCCACGGGCCCCAGGACTGGGTGGAGATGCCGTAACGCACCACGATCACGTGCCGCCAGGCGGCGAACGGCAGCGTGACGATCTCGACGACCAGAACCACGGCGAGCCCGCCGAGCACCGCCTCGGCGATCCAGTTGCCGCCGAACGGGCGCCCGGCCAGCGACACCAGCTTGGCCCCGAGCGGGGTCAGCCCGAGCAGCAGCGCCCCGATCAGGCCGATCGCCATCGATCCGTAGGAACCCGGGCGCAACTCGGAGTGGAAGGCCCGGGCGCGGGCGACCTGGTCCTTGGGCAGCGAGGCGAGCGACGCCACCTGGTCGGCCCGGGGCGCCGGCGCGCGGTGCCACGGGATCGTCACCGCCGCGAAGACGGCCAGGGCGACGAGCACCACGGCCAGCACCAGGGCGGCCCAGCCACGCGTCGTCATCGGCCCATCCTAGAGAGCGCGTCAGGCGACGTCGCGGCGGCGCGGGAACATCGGGACCACCACCGGCGGCTCCGGGGTCTCGAGCAGCTCGACCTCGAAGCCGGCCAGCTCGAAGACCTCGATCGCGCGCAGCTCGCCGGGGGTCAGGTCGGCGATGCCGTCGGGGGTGTCGAGCAGCGTGCCGATCAGACAGCCAGCGCAGTGGCCCGAACCGGGACAGCGACCGCAGTCGACGATCATCACTCCTCCTTCGTTGGTAATTACCAAGCTAGGAGGGGGGTATGACAAAAACGCTCAGGACCTGGCCAGGCGGCGTAGGAGGGAGTCGGCGCCCATCGGATAGGCCCCGTGCCGGCGCACCCCGTCGGCCACCTCGCGGTCGGACGAGACGACCACGATCGGCCGCCCCGGCGGCTCGGCCCGCACCAGCTGGCGGATCAGCTCGTCGGCGGTGTCGCCCTTGTGGGAGAAGAGCACGCGTACGCCCCGGGGAGCCGGCGGCAGGCCGTGCACCCGCTCGGCACCGTCGAACACGACCGTGATCTCGTCGCCGGTCTGCGCCGCGATGCCGCCCAGGCCGGTGATCAGCCGCTTGCGCTGCTGCTCGAGCGACATCTCGGCGAAACCGCGCTTCGTCACGTTGTAGCCGTCGACGATCAGGTGGGCGCGGGGCAGCGCGAGCAGCTGGTCGAGCCGGCCCGGGTCGTCGGTGTCCTGGGCGCGGGCCCGGGAACGCTCGGGCGAGCCCGGCCGCTCGGCCGAGGTGTCGGCCACGAAGTCGGCGGGCAGCCGGTCCTGCGGGCCGAGCGCCAGCTCCCGGCGCAGGCCCGAGGCGGCCTGCCCGATCGTCTCGAGCAGCAGCCACAGGCGGGCGTCGTCGACCGCCCGGGCGTCCTTGGCCTGCTGCTTGCCGGTCGCGGCGGCGGCCTCGGCGTCGGCCAGGCGGGTCTTCAGGCGGCGTACCTCGGCCTCGTGATCGGCCGCGATGCGCGACGCGCGCCCCTTCTCGGTGGCCAGCAGGTCGCTCGCGCGCTTCTGCGCCGCCTGGGCCTCGCGCAGCGCCTTGCCGGTGGCGCGGGACTCCTCGCGCAGCTGGCCGAGCTCCTCGCGGACCCGGGCCAGCTCGTCGCGCAGCTTGTCGGCCTCGACCCGGGCGACCGCCCGGTCGTGCTCGGCCCGCGCCGCCCGGTGCTCGGCGTCACGCACCTGACCGGCCACCGCGGCGCTGTCGGCCTCGGCCCGGACCGCGTCGCCGGCCTGGTCGATCAGGTCACGCCAGCCCACCGGACGCCCCAGGTAGGCCAGCGCGGCGACCTCGACCGGGTCGGCGGCGGCCGGGGCCATGCCGTCGGTCACGGCCGCGCCCAGGTCGCCGGCCTCGGTCATCACGCGGGCGCCGACCCGCTGTCGGAACAGCGGGTCGGAGGCGAGCTGGGCAGCGATCTCGCGACCGCCGAGCCGGGCCCGGCGATTGGGGGCGAAACGGGCGACCCGTCGCAGGGCGACCGGGATCTCGTCGGCCGGCAGGCCGGGCAGCGAGGCCGCGGCCAGGGCCGTGATCCGCTGGCGGACCGGCTCGGGAAGCACCGGCTCGGGAACGAAGTCCGCGTCGGTCGCCGCCTCCTCTACGGGGCGGTCGTCGAACGGAAGCGGCGCGGACATCTACCTATTCTCACACCGTGGGCAGGGGAAAAGCTTGCGGAAGCAAGTGATCTTTTCAGGCGGCCCAACCGGGCGCCAGGGAGTTCTTGTCATACCCCCGCTCTAATCTCCCCGCCGTGGCACAACCCGCATACGTCCAGGGCACTCTGGACACGTTCCTCAGTGCCGACGGCTCGGTCGATCCGGCCGCCCTGTCGCTGGCCGACACGACGTTCGTGGTGCTCGACCTGGAGACCACCGGCGGCGCGGCCGACGGGGCCGGCATCACCGAGATCGGCGCGGTCAAGGTGCGAGCCGGTGAGCGGCTGGGCGAGTTCGGCACCCTGGTCAACCCCGGTGAGCCGGTTCCGCCGTTCATCACCGTCCTGACCGGCATCACCGAGTCGATGCTGGCGCCCGCCCCGCCGATCGAGTCGGTGCTGCCGCCCCTGCTGGAGTTCCTGCGCGGCGCGGTCCTGGTCGCCCACAACGCGCCCTATGACGTCGGCTTCCTCAAGGCGGCCTGCGCCCGGCACGGTTACCCGTGGCCCCAGCTGCGGGTGCTCGACACGGCGGCCCTGGCCCGGCGGGCGCTGACCCGCGACGAGGTGCCCAACCGCAAGCTGGCCACGCTGGCCCATTTCTTCCACGCCGAGGTGCAGCCCACCCACCGGGCGCTCGACGACGCCAAGGCGACCGTCGACGTGCTGCACGGCCTGATCGAGCGGCTGGGCAGTTTCCGGGTGCACACGCTCGGCGACGCGATCGAGTTCGCCAAGGCGGTCACGCCCAACCAGCGCCGCCAGCGGCACCTGGCCGAGGGCCTGCCGCACGCGCCCGGGGTCTATGTGTTCCGTGCCGCCGACGACCGCCCGCTCTATGTGGGCACGTCCAAGGACATCGCGACCCGCGTGCGCAGCTATTTCACGGCCAGCGAGAAGCGGGCCCGCATCTCCGAGATGCTCGGCGCGGCGACCCGGGTCGAGGCGGTGGAGTGCGCCCACTCGCTCGAGGCCGAGGTCCGTGAGCTGCGGCTGATCGCGGCCCACTCGCCGCCCTACAACCGCCGGTCGAAACATCCCGAGCGGGTGGTCTGGCTCAAGCTGACCGAGGAGGCCTATCCGCGACTGTCGGTGGTGCGCCGGCTGGCCGACGACGGCGCGGCCTATCTGGGCCCGTTCTCGTCCCGGCGCACGGCCGAGCTCGCGGCGGCCGGGGTCTATGACGCCGTCCCGCTGCGGCAGTGCACCCACAACCTGTCGGTGCGCACGATCACCCCGGCCTGCGCCCTGGCCGAGCTGGGCAAGTGCCCGGCCCCGTGCGAACACCGGATCACCCCGGAGGACTACGCCCTCCGCGCCGCCCTGCCGTTCAGCACGGCGACCACCGGCGACCCCGAGCCGGTGGTCGCGGCCCTGATGGACCGCATCGAGGTGCTGTCCGGCCGGCAGCGCTACGAGGAGGCGGCGGTGATCCGGTCCCGGTTGATCGCGCTGCTCCGGGCCACCGTGCGCATGCAGCGGCTGAGCGCCGTGACCCGGCTGGCCGAGATGGTCGCGGCCCGGCGCGATCAGATCGGCGGGTGGGAGATCATCGTGGTCCGGCACGGCCGGCTCGCGGCGGCCGCCACCTCGGCGCCCTATCAGCACCCCCGGCCGACCCTCGACATGGTCCGACTGACCGCCGAGACGGTCCTACCCGGACCGGGCCCGGTGCCGGCCGCCTCGGCCGAGGAGACGGAGCGGATCCTCGCCTGGCTCGAACGCCCCGACACCCGGTTGGTGGAAACCTCTGGCGACTGGGTGTCACCGGTTCGTGGCGCCGCGCGCTTTACTAGCCTGCTCAGCAAGGCTGAGACGGCGGCTTCGGGCAAAGACTCGTCCGTTCGCTCATCCGTAACTGACCGTTCGGATGACGCCCGCTCGCTTAGGCTGTAAGGCAAGTGGATTGCCCGGGCAGATTCGGGTGAGTTCACAACGATTTGCCAGGTAGTCCACAGCGGCGACTCGCCGTGACGGTTGGACGATCGGTGAGGGGGTGTCCAGTGGACGTCGACGCCGGCCACGGCGCCGCCCTTGGACGTGCCTTCCCGGCCTCACCTGGCGACCAGACGCTCACGCAGCGTCTCCGTTCCTTTCTGAGCTTTCAGGGCAACGACGACGATCCCGTCACCGTCCTGACGCGCACCCACCGCACGGTCCACCCGTCGGCCGACGCGGGCGTGCTCCGCCGCTCCTACGTGATCGCGGAAAACATGCACCGCGGTCAGATGCGCAAGTCCGGCGATCCCTACATCACGCACCCGGTCGCGGTCGCGCAGATCTGTGCCGAGCTGGGCATGGACACGACCACCCTGGTCGCCGCCCTGCTGCACGACACGGTGGAAGACACGCAATACACGCTGGAGGCGCTGCACAGCGACTTCGGGCCCGAGGTGACCCACCTGGTCGACGGCGTGACCAAGTTCGACAAGGCGTTCTACGGCAAGGTGGCCGAGGCCGAGACGATCCGCAAGATGATCGTGGCGGCCGGCAAGGACGTCCGGGTCCTGGTGATCAAGCTGGCCGACCGCCTGCACAACATGCGCACGCTCGACGCCCGCTCCCCCGCCTCCCGGGCCCGCATCGCCACCGCCACGCTCGACGTGCTCGTCCCGCTCTGCGACCGGCTCGGCATCCAGGCCCTCAAGCGCGACCTCGACGACGTCGTGCTCTACCACCTCGAGCCCGACTCCTACGCGCGCATCGACGACCACGTGAAAAACCGCCCCGGCTGGGACGAATACCTCAACGAGGTCAGCGCCAAGGCCCGCACCGCGCTGCGCCGCTCCCGGGTCGACGCCGAGGTGACCCCACGCCCCCGGCACTACTACTCGATCTGGAAGGACACGGTCGCCGGCGGCCACACCGTCCCGCTCGACCTGCCCCGCATCGCGGTCGTGGTCGACGGCCCCGAGACCGATTGCTATGCCGCGCTCGGCGCGATCCACGGCCAGTGGCGCCCGGTCGCCGGCCGCTTCAAAGACTTCATCGCCTCGCCGAAAAACAACCTCTACCGCTCGCTGCACACCACGGTGACCGGCCCCGACGGCCGCCTGGTCGAGGTGCTCATCCGCACCCAGCAGATGCACCGCTACTCGGAATACGGCGTGGCCACCGGCTACCGCTACCCGAAATACGCCGAGACCGCCGAGTCGTCCGGCGCCGACCAGCTGACCTGGCTGCGCCGCGTGCTCGACTGGCAGCAGGACACCGACGCCGGCCAGTTCCTCGCCTCGCTGCGCTGCGACCTCGCCGAGGCCCAGATCACCGTCTTCGCCCACGGGCACTCGTTCGAGCTGCCGAGCGGCTCCACCCCGGTCGACCTGGCCTACGAGCTGAGCACCCAGAAGGGCGACCAGTGCCTGGCGGCCACGATCAACGGCCGGCTGGCCCCGCTCAGCTCGCAGCTGCGCGACGGCGACGTGGTCGAGATCTTCTCCGACGGCTCCCCTGCCACAACCCGAACTTCGACAAGAGGGGGCCCCACCGAGGCCGAACCCAGCACGCCCCGCGGCCCGCGCCGCGAATGGCTCGGATTCGTGAAATCCAGCCAGGCGCAAATGCAGATCAACCGCTACTTCGACGAGAAGAACGAGCCCGGCATGAGCATCGCCGACAAGGTGCGGCTGGGCCGGGCGACGATCGGGCTGACCCTGCGCAAACACGACCGCGGGCTGGCCAGCGAGGTGCCGCTGCGCCGGCTGGCCGAGGAACTGGGCTACCCCGACCTCGAGACGATGCTGGTCGCGGTCTGCGAGCGCACGCTCGAACCGGACGCCGTGGTCGAGCAGCTCATCGCCCTCGTCGACCACCCCGACTGACCCCTCGGTAGCCTTAAGAGGTGAATTTTCCTCGGCCAGTCCGCGCCTACGCCTACCGGACGTTCTACCGGATGCCGAGTTCCGTGCGGCGGCGCATCGCCCGGCTGGTCGCCCCGCGCTACGTGGTCGGAGCCGTGACCATCGTGCGCGACTCCGAAGCCGGCGACCCGGGCCGCCTGCTCCTGCTGCGCCAACCACCCGGCCGCGGCTGGGGCCTCCCGGCCGGCCTGCTCAAACACCGCGAACGCCCGGCCGCCGGAGCAGCCCGCGAGCTGTACGAGGAATCCGGCATCCGCCTCGACCCCGACGACCTCTCACCCGGCGTGCCCAACGCGATCGTCCACACCGTCGGCGTCGTCGACACCATCTGGTTCGCCGAGGTGCCCGCGTCGACCACCGAACTGAAGGTCGACGGCGGCGAGGTGCTCGAAGCGGCCTGGTTCCCGATCGACGAACTGCCCCGCCTGGCCCACGGCACGGCCGCGCTGCTCGGCCGCTTCGGCATGGGCCCGCGCGCGTCATGACCCCCGAGGTGTGCGGCGTCCTCCTGGCCGCCGGCGAGGGCGTACGCCTGCGGCCCCTCACCGAGCTGCTGCCCAAGGCACTGTGCCCAGTCGGCAACGTGCCCCTGCTCGACCGCGGCCTGGCCCGCTTCGACGGGCTGGGGTTGCCGGCCGCGGTCAACGCCGCGTACCTCAAGGAGCAGATCGTGAGGCACGTGGGCGACCGGGCCCATGTCTCGGTGGAGCCGGAGGGGCCGCTAGGCACCTCCGGCGGCGTCGCCCGCCTGCGCGGCTGGATCGACGGGCGGGGCGCCCTCGTCGGCAACGCCGACGGCTACCTCGCCGACCCGGCCCGCGAACCGGGAAAGGACGTGGCGGCGCTGCTCGACGGCTGGCGCGGCGACTCGGTGCGGATGCTGACCAAGCCGGTGCCGCCGGGCGACACCGGCGGCTTCTCGGGCCGGCGCTTCGCCGGCCTGTCGCTCATCCCCTGGCGCTATCTCCTCCGCTTGGAGGAGACCAAGGCCGATCTCGTACGCACGGTCTGGCGCCCGGCGGAGACGGCCGGCGACCTGGAGCTGATCGCCTACGACGGGATATACATCGACACCGGCACCCCGGCCGACTACCTGGCGGCCAACCGGCACGCGGCCGGCGGCGGCAGCCTGATCGCCGCCGACGCCTCGGTCACCGCCCCGGTCGTCGAGTCGGTGGTCGGCGCGCACGCCCGGGTTCGCGCCCCGATCACGCGTTGCGTCGTATGGCCGGACGCCGAGGTGGCGTCGCCAGCCACCGACGCGATCTTCGCTCCCGGGCGACCGCCCGTCTTCGCATCAGCCCCGCCCCGTCTTTAGGCACGCCCGGCGCCGTCCTGACGCCGGCCCCGCGCCGTCCTGACGCCGGCCCCGCGCCGCCCTGATGCCGGCCCCGCGCCGTCCTGACGCCGACCCCGCGCCGCCCTGACGCCGGCCCCGGCGCCGTCCTTACGCCGGCTCCGCGCACCCAAGCTCGCACCGGCTCAGCGCAGCTCGCACCGACCCAGCGCGGCTCTTCGCACCGGCTCTTCGCAGTTCCCACCCGCCCCCGCGCGGCCCGACGCAGTCCGCACCCGGTCTGGCGCCGCTCTGCGTACTTTGCACCCGCCTCCGCGCGGCCCGGCACAATCCGCACCCGGCCTGGCGCCGCTCTGTGCACTTCGCACCCGGCCCCGCACGGCCCGGCACAGTTCGCAGCCGGTCCCGCGCCGCACTGCGCAGTCGGCACCGCCCCGCGCGGCCCGACGCAGTCCGCACCCCGCCCGGCGCCGCTCTGCGCAGTTCGCAGCCGGCCCGCGTGCAGTCGCGCGTTCGGCCGGGCCCGGCCGTGGATAGCATGGTCAGCATCCATCCCGCCCTCACAGCTGAGGAGCCCGCCAGGTGAACACCGCGATCGTGCACATCGACTGCGCCACCGACTCGATCCCCGAGGTCGCCGAGGCCCTCGCCGCCCTGGACGGCGTCAGCGAGGTCTATTCGGTGGCCGGCAACGTCGACCTCATCGCGATCGTCCGGGTCGCCCGCTTCGAGGAGATCGCCGACGTGATCGCCGGCCGCATCTCGAAGACCCCCGGCGTGGTCGGCACCGAGTCCCACATCGCCTTCCGCGCCTACTCCAAGCACGACCTGGAAGACACCTTCGCGATCGGCCTGCCCGACGCCGACTGAGCGTCCCGAAAGCACCCGCGCGTCCGGAGCCGACCGAGCGATCACGAAAAGCGCCCGGCCGCCACTGAGCGTCTCCGAAGCATCGGCCCGCCGCCCAGTGGCAGCTGAGCGTCCCCGCAGCACCGGCCCGCCGCCCGGCAGCAGCTGAGCGTCCTCGAAAACGCCTACCGAGCGCGCGGCGGCGACTGAGTGCGCCTGAGGTGACCCGCCGGGCCCGTTCTCGCGTACGGGAAAGGCCCCGCTCGAAG